>NZ_CEXQWX010000020.1:0-54768 GCF_982718395.1 Carboxylicivirga sp. | reverse complement strand
TTACTGACAGAAACATTAACGGTGCCACCGGGTATATAGCGCTCAATATTCTCACGATATATCACCTGACCGTTTATATCAGTTATTTCCGTATTCATTTGAACTTCAACTGAAGTTTCAAATCTCCAGTAAAAGTCAGACTCAACAGGATTAGGATAAATGGTTATCAGTCTCTCGCCATCAGCAAGATTAGCTAGCCCGGGACGTTCATAAAATTCAATGTTGATATCATCCTGCCACTGACAGCCCAGCGAGTCAGTTACTGTTAACGCATAGTTTTCGAGCGTTGGTTTTTCTTCTTCACTGTATACAATAATGTCTTTCAGACAACTGCCATCCTGCCATTTGTAAGCGAACACATTTTCCGGACCGGATAATTCAAGTTGTTCATTTACCAAAAGAGAAGTATCATTACCCAATGAAAATTCATATGCTTCGATTTCCGTGATTTTTACTGAGTCCGTGACCACGCATCCTTTTTTATCAACCATTGACACATGATAAACCCCTCCTTCATGAATGCTTATTTCATGAACATCCTTCAGTGTATCGTTCCAAATGATATTACTGAATTCTTTCTTTACAGATAGTATCGCTTCTGAACCTTCGCACAAGTATTCAGGCGAATCAATAACGTTGCTTACCGGAGGGCAATTATAATATTTCGCTACAAAAATATCTTCATCACCCATCGTTGTCACCTCGCTGTTACCTGCATTAAGTGTCCCGTTAAAAGCTCCTGTCAGATAGAGGTTACCTTTACTGTCCAGCATACTTCCACTGGCCTGACTGCCACCATCGCCATGTAAACTACCTAACCATGTGACTAACCCGCTCGTATCCATCTGCGCAATAAAAGCATCGGCACGATAGCTTTTGCTTTTGACAATCATCGAATCCATACGCAGGGAATCGTTGAAGCTGCCTGATACCATGGCTCCCCCCAGTTTGTTAAGCTTAATGTCAGTGCTGCGGTCATCGTAGCGGCCGCCAAAGGATTTCAACCACTGGGTACGACCCAGAGTATCCAGCCGGGTCACAAAAAAGTCACTTAATCCCTGGGTTTTATAAGTTAAGGTGTCTAAATAAAGCTCATGATTAAAGTTGCCATTGGCTAACAGGCGGTTATCATTATCGCACGTCATGCCGGTAATTTCGACATACGACGGACTTATAAATGTTTTACCCCACTTTGCCTTCATGGTGCTATCCAATTGCACAATAAAGTTGTTGCATTGTTTTTGGCTTGCCAGTGGCATTTCAACATTATCAAAATGCAGGGGCTGTTCATAATAACCTGCCAAATACAGATTCCCAGTACTATCAGCAGCCAGTGCGCCGGGTTTTTCTTTGCCCTTGCCGCCATACTGTTTAATGGTATTTAATACCCCGTCGGGACTGATGCTGAGCATAAAAATATCCTGATGTCCCTTGCTTTGAAAATTCGCGGCTGCACAACTTAAAGAGTCAGTAAAGATACCTCCGCAAATTAAATTACCGTCTTTATCCGTTTCCAGTAAATAGGACGATGCAGCTCCTGAATAAGGAAGCGTATAAACCCAATCGCTTTTACCACGTTTATTGATACGGGCCACAAAGAGCTTTTTCCCCTGACCGGTAATCTTTTCTTTACCAAACTTCATCTCACCATGCAATAAGCCCGTGATGTAAAGATCATTATCCGGTGCTTTTTTAATGGCATTGATCTTGTCCAGGTACTCACCTCCGGCCTGCCACAGCCATTGAACCCTGCCTTTTTTATTATAACGTGCCACGTAAATATCACGGTTACCTTCACTTTTGACATTCTTTTTACCACCCTGTAAAGTTTCGGTAAATGCCCCGGCAATATAAATATTGTCTTTATCATCAATCGTAATACCATTGACAATATCCCATCCGCTGCCTCCGAGCTGCTGCATCCAGTGCCATATTTTTTGGTTTTCCTGTGCATCGACCTGCAAACCAAGCAGCATAAGACAGCATAAGCTGATTGTTCTTATAGAATTCATAGTAAGTTTAGTTAGAAGTTTGACCGGCATAATGGTATTCATGCTTTTTAATGATGTTAAAGTCCTGATCACGTACAAATTTCAGGCGACCATATTCATCGTACTCGTAATAGGTCGTGCGCCCGTTGGGATCGGTCTGGGAGGTCATCCCAACCAAAGGATCGTAGGTATAGGTCGTGATAAGGGCACCTGGCGGTAAAGCTGTTCTGATAGCATCGTTATTGGTCTTCAGATTCGAACGATTGGTGCTTGTAATCTTGGTATAACCATCCAGCTTATCCAGTTCTGCCTGAATATTGTTAGTATTGTCATCAATATATGACAGTGACAGGTTAACGATATTAGCAACAGGTAAGGTGTTGTCATATCCCCAACTGAAAACAACCTTTGTTCCATCCTGCAACAGGTAATGCAGGATGTTTCCAAATTCATCACGTTCTACAATATCATATTGTTGAAAATCGGAAGCTATTCCGGCAGGATACACCTTTTTTGATGATAATGTTACATAGTCATATCTGCCATCATATGTGAAATCATTATGCGACTCAAAAGTTTTAGTACCGTTTATTTTTGTTATCTCATTCACCACAGGTGAAATCATGAATTTCTCCAGCATTTTCTGCGGGACCCCGCTTCCCTGGGTAGTTCCTACATCTGTAGGATATTCATAACACTCCTCTTTAGTCTTTCCATTACTCAGATAGGTTGTCACTTTAGTAATATTTTTATGGCTCGTGCTTCCATACTCATTGATTACGATTGTTTCCATTTCATTACTACCATGATAAGTATAATACCTGGCTTCATCCAGGCGATACCATTCCGAATGATAATGACTGGTATAGGGTTCATAAAACTGATCCTGATCGTTTTGACAGAGGTCATTTTTCATATACTGCGAAAAAACAGATGTCAGTCTTGGAGAAGGAATATTAGTGGCTTTGTTGTAGTCAAATACCTCCCGTTTCACATCATTACCGGCTGCATCCTTGTATAAATTTTCGAGCGGCAGCCCCCTTCGCCAGGAGTAACTGACCGGTGGGCTAACTGAACTGCCTGATGAGTTTAAGGCTTTCGTAAATCGATGTATGGATTTACCATTACTGCCGGCTGCATCTTCGGTAACAGTCACCTGGGTGTATGAAACAGGCCTGTCTCCACTACCTAAAAACCATGAACTGGATGACTTACGTCCTATAACCGTACCACAAATTTTCATTTGGCAATCAGTTCCGGTGCCTATTCTTGTATAGGTGTTAAAGCTGTAATCATACCTGTCTTCAATGTATTCGCCATAATTGCCGTTTACAAGGTAACCGGAAGATTCCAGGTCATCTGTTTGATAGTCATAAATTTTGGTAGTTATCTCACCATTAAAATCCCTGGTGATTTTATCAACCTTCAGGCCTCCGGCAATATCTGAATAGATCATATGACTGCCGGTTTGCTCTTCAAACGTTAATTTACACCAGGCGGCATCACCATAATTGTTTATGGAGGCTAACAGCTCATAAGTCCCGGCACTAAGAAAAACCTTTTCTGTCTTAATGCTTGTATGTGTACCGCCATAAATCTGTCCGTCCAGTGATATAACCGAGGTACAGGGATCATCGCCGGTATTGTATCGCCTGTATTGCAGCGTCACATTCTGATCAAAATCTATCTCAATACTTTGAGTAATCGTTTCAGGAGCATTGGCCTGACGGAGATCGATTTCTTCATAGGTACTGCCTGATTCTATTATCTCCCTTTCCGTATAATATTCGTTGGCTGAATATTCAAAACGGGTGTGCCCCTTTGTAGGGTATGTGATCTGCGTTAATATACAGGCTTTCATATACTCTTCAACAGGCTGGCGATTGGCACCATCAGGGAAGCGTCCGTTTCTGTTATCCTCATCCTTTGGGATGTAGGTATTGTTCGTTGTTTCATTATTGAAATATCCCCAGTGATCTACAGCATATGAACTTTTACATGGTAATTCAGTGGTGTTATATTGAAATTCATAATACCTCTCTTTTTCATCCTCTTCTTGTGAGAGAGCATCAATAAAATTAAGCTTCAATCGGCTGCATGTTATATTGGGTGGATCATCTCCAAAATAGCCATAATCAAATTCCCATCCTTTTACCAGGGAACCATCCTTTTTTTTAATCTTAATCTTTGTTAAAGCTTTTACATTGGTTCCCGAAATATCCCCACGCGAAAAATCAGCAACAAATTCTATTTGTCCTTCCGGGAAATCAATATGTGTCAATCTCCTGGACGTATATGTGGCAAGACTGTAACTTTTGCTGGTCTTCGGATATGGGCTAGGACTACATGCGTAATACCCTGGTGTTATCAGTTTTGATTGTGATATATCCACATAGGAACTGGAACTAAACGTATCATCATAAGAAAAATCGATAGTTTTTCTGGTGGGGGACTTGATCTGTTTCAACAGCCAGGTCGAAGTATAATATTGCGAGTTTCCTGTAGAAGATTCTGAAAGAGTCGTCTCAAGGTGTTCTGATCCTCCAAAGAAATAACCGGTGCCATCAGGTGCCGTGATGACCCATTCATTCAGCCCTGTTTTTTCAATTCTCAGGTCGCTGTTGTTGGGCATCAAATGGTATTCATCACTCACAGGATCTCTGAAAAACTTACCTGAATGACCGGCGAAATTATAGAAAAAGATATCAGGCTGACCATCACTTTCACCATCGGCTATCCGGCGCATAGCATCCAGCTTGCCGGATGTATTATTGAGAATGGCTTCAACATCAAAATACGTTGAATAGTAACCATTACTACCGGTGTCGTCATTACCGCGCACAGTTCTGGTGATCATTCCGCCGGCCGATAGCGTCCAGCCTAACCCAACCCAGGAGGCTTCCTCTTTGACCTTATGGCCACCTGCATGATAGCTTAAGCTGATGTCTAAGTTTAAATCGCCATTACTGATCGTATAGAGAGGTAAATTGATCTGGGGTATACCGCTCGCCATATCTGTGGGTATTTCCCCGTATTTTCCCAAAGCCGATGCATCGGGAGATGGAGGAACCACATTGACATCTATCGGGATGTTCTCTTCCTGTGAGAAAACACCATGACTGCATAGGAGCATCCCAAATAACAAAAGGTATTTGATTGCTCTAATTAAATATATTTCTTTCATACTTAACATTTATTTATAGTTATTCGGCATAATGGTAATAGTGCCTTTGAATAATATTTATAGTCGTGATTGAGACGCTGCTTCGATCATCTCCACCACCATCTTCCTTAACGCTTCCATCTCACTTCTCATCGCTCGTCTCTCACTTCTTACCTGTCCCCGGTCTTCCAACAACTCCTTAACCTTAAACTCTAAACTCTCAACCTTCTCGTTATTCTTTTCCGTCATCCGTCTTCTGTCCTCTGTTAATTCCTCAATTTTCTTCTCCTGCTCTATGGAATAAAGCGTCAGCTCCTCCACCTTCATCAGCAGCAGCTTGTTCATCTCAGCCAGGTTCACGCCTGCCTCATCCATCTCAGCTGCACTTGGTATTTCAGGTAAATGTCTATTGGCTTTTATAAAAGCTTCTACCTCGGTAAGGTCCTTTAAGTGGTAGTTATCTTCGAAAACAAAGTCGGCACCTCCCAGTGATTCAACCAGTACTTCGGGGGCTTTAACAATACCGTCTACCTGGAGGTCTTTTTTCATCCAAACATTTCCATTGCCCTTAATGGACATTAAATGATTATTAAACCCGGATTTAAAAAGAACAGCATTATTATCTCCTACACCTGCTTCACTATCATAGTATTTAATGTCAAACACCAATCCTGCCTGATTATTAAAGTTACCGCCTACATCTTTTGATTTTAATGTGTAATATAAAATTGGCTCAGTTACATCATTGTGTGCTTCTAAGAAATTAGTGTAATCATTAGACAGTTTTCCGGATCTGAAGCGTACATATTTATATGAATCTGTGGTATACCTTAACCAAATATTATTATCATACGTATTGTTAAAATCCTTATTCTCACAAGTTATTGTTCCGCTGTTTATTCTTACCTTATCCTGCTCATCAAAATCTCTAAATATAAAATCATAATCAGAATAAAAATTCATTGTTTGTTTACTTCTAAAATCCAGAAATCTGTCAGATCGGATACCGTCATTGTAAATGCCTGTTTTTTGTCCAAACATATTTTCCAACACAATTGAGTATTTTTCCGGATTAAAGGAAGCTTCAGTAATAAGTTCTGATGTTTGATAATTTTTAATGTGAAGAGGATTTTCATTAACATTGTATAGGTACAATTTTCCGTAACCATCTATTGCATCTGTAAATGCATCTTCATATCGGTATGCAAGTTCTAAATAAAAATAATCGGCAGGAGTACCATCATAGAATATTTCAAGGTCTTCAGGATTTTCATACCATTTTTCAATAACTATGTCATCATCCGTAAGATTGTCTATAACTTCTTTAGTATGTTTATTACGGACTTGAAGTATAGCTCCATCATATACATTGAAGGAATACATAAAGATATATACCATTGTTGGATAACCAGGATCTTCAAAAGTAAAGGTTCCTGAAGTATTTGTTAAATCATAGAAATCATAAGCCTCTGTATCAGAATAAGGAAGAACAGTTTGTGAATAAATATAACTGCTTAATAATAATAAAACTGTGGTAATAAAATATTTTTGCATGGTTTATTTATTTAATTGAATAATTACTTCTTTGCGTTATCAATTATGGTTTTTATTTCAATCTGTAATTCCTTTTGTCTTTTAATTAATTGCTTGCGTTCTTCATCATTAGAATTTCCTTCTTTTAATTTTTTCCTGTTTTCATCACATTCAGAGAATAAAACATTTAGGTTTGTTATCTCATCTTGAGATAAACTGACAGTTTGATTTATTTTTTTGACGTTCCGATGATTTTTTGTCTTCTCATCTTGATTAGTAAAAGACATGCATACCATAGAAATGATAATCATTAAAATACTTAATGTTTTCATGTTAATTGTTTTACCCTGACAGGCGGGTCGCCTATAATTTTTAAGTATTGTTATCTCCGTAAAAGAGTATTGTTTTTATTACTGAATTGAATTCAATAAAGTATTAGGAAACAGTTCCTGTTTCTGCTCTGCTTCCTTTCAACTTCATGTTAGGTGCTTATATTCTATTTATTCACCATCGCGCGCCTTTGATCCTTAAAGGGAAAGCAACGTGCAAGTCATTTTGTAGGTTGGAGCTTTCGTTCATCACAGATTATTGACCGTTGACTTAAGATCTCATCCAATTGAAAATTGACTTTTTGACTTGTAAATCAAATAACCTTGATACCAATTCCGTATCACTCGCTCCGCACTTACACCATAAAGAAATATCAACACGCATATTCAAGCTGTAAATCAGTTCCCCTTTAGGGGTTAGAGGTACCAAGCTGTTCATCAAAGCCCTAAAGGAGTTTGGAGGTTTAGCTGCAAATCCTTTTCCGTCTCCCGTCCCCGGTCTTCTGTCTCCCGTCCCCGGTCCTCCATCAACTCCTCAACTCTAAACTCTGAACCCAAAACCCGTTTTTCGCCAACACACAACAGTTACATAGTACTAAACCCGGCACCATTCCGGGCTTAGCACCTCAATCATCTAACTATTCCATCTCACTTTCCACTTCCTCAACTTCCTCCCTCTTACCGCCTTTGTGCAGGTTCACAATAATGCGCGCAGCCTTGTAGTTTTGATACACTTCAGGATGACTATGCTCAAACAACAGCATCAGTTTATCAGTTTTATTCTTTAATAACTGATTGATCTCCGAGAAAAGTTCTTTCATACGTTGAGTGGCCTGCGAACGGGTAACTATAGCCGAGCGTGGAGCCGAGATAACAGTAATAAAATCATCAATCTCTTTTTTCAACTCATCCACTTTTTCAGGTGCACTGCCATAATCCACAAATATATCCTTATGCTTCACGGCCAGTGAATGGATATTGAGACAGGCCGTTTTCAATTGTTCCGAACTCTTGCGTTGAAGCGCGGATGGCGACACGCTGACCTTGGCCTGCAATTCAGGCAAGTCATTATCAATGGCATATACGTAGAGTATAGCAGCCACCTGAATGGCTGCCTGTATCATTTCCGCCTCTTCCTTTTGCTTTAATTCGGCATGACCCACCGAATGACCAGCCTGGATCATCACGACTTGTTCAAGTTCACTCATATGCTCACCAAACACGGTGCGGGCACTTGTCATTGCAGGGTTAGTGTCTAGTACGGAACTGTAAGTGCCGAAAGTATCAGCAACAGCATTAAACATTGACTTTTGATTTTGTTGAGTTTTGTTCATCTTATTATGAGGTTTATTTGATAATAATTATGAAAGATATATGGGCGGGCAATAAAAACCAAATTAACAATAATAGTAATTGACGAATCAATAAATATTCCTGATGAAAGTGGTTAATTAACGGATAAACATATATGAGATGTATGAAGATGTGTCCGCAGAACCATAAGTATTGTAAGCGGTTGTAATAAATGTCTATGAATTATCTTGACATACTTTAGAACGATCTATACATGCATTTGCGAGACCATAAGCATTGTCTGTGGTTGCATCAGATGCCTTCGAATCGCCCTAATACGCGTATGAATAACCTGAAGATGCGTTTGCGTGACCATGAGTATCGTCTGTGGTTGCAGCAGATGCTTTAGAATCACCTTGATAAGCGTATGAATGACTTGAAGAAGCGTTTGCGTGACCAAGAGCATCGTCCGCGATTGCAACAGATGCCTTCGAGTCATCCTGATAGGCGTATGAATGACTTGAAGACGTGCTTGCGAGACCATGAGCATTGTTCGAGATTGCATCAGATACGTTCGAATTATCCTGACACGCATATGAATGACCTGAAGATGCGTTTGCGTGACCAAGAGCATCGTCCGCTGTTGCAGCAAATGCTTTCGAATTACCCTGACATTACTTATGAATGATCTGAATATGTGTTTGCGAGACCATGAGCATTGTCCGCGGTTGTAACAGATGCTTTCGAATCATCCTGATAGACGTATGAATGAGTTGAAGGTGCGTTTGCGCCACCATAAGCATCGTTCATGACAGCAACAGATGCATTCTAATGACTCTGACTTGCGTCCTAACAACCTGAAGACACACACTTGGAACCATGAGCATCGTCCGCTCACCTGCTGACTATTAGCAGTATGTAAATGTCAGCTGGTGAGTAAAAAAGGAAATCAAATTTTGCTTAACAACTTTTTAAGGGTTGTAATGAGAAAATGTAGCATCTATTGTTTTCTTTTATCATGATAATGTAGAATTTGTCTTGAAATAGTCGAGTTACCACATATTTTCATTAATCCAGGTATATGAAAACATTTTCAGCGAAAATCCGCGTCATCTGCGGGCTATAAATTCCGCTTATCGAATTAAGGTACGAATAGAGATAATAACCAAGTATAATTAATCCCACTTATGGATTGTTTGACCCAATCGTGTGTATTTATCCCTTTATTGGAGCATTTAAACCAGCCTGCAGTTACTGAATATACGATTCATCTATCTTCATCCTCCAATAAAGGTATGTAATATCTATACATTGGAAATGAAGATCAGCGATAATTTAAAGATGAGCAACATGGTTAAGAATTATTTATTGGTATTAAGTTTTTTGGCGGCAATATCTGTTCATGCACAAAATAGTAACAAGATACGTGTGGTGGGATATATACCAGACAGGAGCGTTGCAAAAATGACTGAAGATGTGTTTGATCATATTAATGATGCTATTTACTTTGGCGTAAAGGTAGATGATGACGGAAATATCAATAGGAAGGATATTGATAAGGATTTAAATTACTTATTAAAATTAAAAGGAGACCGTTCTGTTAACATGAGCATCTGTTTTGGAGGATGGGGAGCGTCCGACTTCTTTATTGAGATGACGGCCGATTCAGAATCAAGAGCCAATTTTTGCAGACAAACGCTTGAATTGTGCCGGCAATACCAGCTAAAAGGAGTAGATATTGATTGGGAGTTTCCCAAAAATAAGGCACAAAAAGAGGGGTTTCGTTTGTTGATTAAGGATCTAAACGCTGTATTAAATCCTGAAGGCATTGATATAACGGTAGCGGTGGGGTTCTGGAACAAGCAAGCTCGCTTAACAGCATCGGTAGAACCCTATATTAGTGGTGTTAACCTGATGTTGTATGATAATTTTAGTCCGCTAAAAGGGCAGGCCTCATACACATTGGTTAAGCGCACAATAAAGCGATTTATACGTAAAGGTATTCCGGCTGAAAAACTTTTTGCTGGTGTTCCGTTTTATGGTCGTCACCGCTGGTGGTGGAAAAAAGATATGTCTTATAATGCGGTGGAAGGACATTCAGATGCCATTAGTCCCAAAGGTGTCTATAACGGCTATTTTTTTGATGTTCCAAAAACACTGGATTCTAAAATGGAATTGATCCGGGAAATGAACCTTGGAGGCATAATGATTTGGGAATTGGGACAAGATGTCGATATCAACCATCCAAAATCTTTATTGAGGTATATTAGTGAGAGAAACAAGCCGTGATCATATTTCTGGGTTGAATACTATTTCAAATATCTCATAAAATTACCACACATTAATTCTTATTCACCCCGCCATTAGATCGCAAATGGAATATGCCTTCGCTCTGTATTAATTAAGGAGAGAGATTGTTAATGGGCAAATTGGTTTTTGGCCTCAGCAATGACATTGGGGTACCCACTGCATGAAATGAAGGATAAAAAGATTTGGAACCGAAGCTGTAACTCTTTAAATCTTTTCCGAAATGAATGCTTAGTGGGTCAATGAGTGCTGTAGCCAACGGGGTTTTTCCTTAGTTTTTCACCTGAAGGAAAAAGTAAGTCGCCGAAGGCAAGATAAATATACACTTAATGTGTTTTGATTCTTTTTAAACAGCAGTGGTTGGTTGAACGGTACTTTTACTTATCGCGGGTTAAATTTCTCTCCACAAAAATGTCAATTGATCGCATCTCGCAAATACTAAGGAAACATACACACAACAGGGAACCATATACCTTCCAACATACACTACTCAAATATGCTGAGCTACAGTGCTCTTAAATGCAGAGCTATAGTGCTCCGAGATACAGAGCTATAAAGCTCTTAGGTACAGAGCCACGGCGCTCTTGGATATAGAGCTATGAGGCTCTTAATTAGAGAGCAGTAGCGCTCTGAGATACCAGATAGGACTATCTGGGGTATATTACCTATGTAGGTGAGAACCTCTGACCTTAGAAGCATTACAGGTGTCAGGTATATAACATAGCCATAAGGCATGAAGCATATAAATCCGAAGGCAGGACCGCATTGCCCGCAGATAGCAGGATGCCAGCTAAAAGTATTTCATCTGTTTAGGTAAATAAAAATCAGCAATAATATTCGCAATCCGCAGGAAACAAAAACTTTCGAATAGCAGATGGTAATAAAGAGAACCAATCTTATTCAATCAATTTCCTCAGGTTCTCTTTATAGGCTCTTCCAATCGGTAATTTGATATCACCAATTTCAAGGGTATTACCATAATAGCTTGAAATATGTTCCAGATTAACCAGGTAAGACTTATGGATACGAACAAAGGAGTGCATGACGAATTCTTCTTCAATATTTTTCAGGCGTTCGTGTTTCAGGTATTTCTTGCCATCACTACAATAAATGGTGATATATTCCTTCGAACCTTCAACATGGGTAATGTCTTTAATCCACACTTTAACCGACTTATAACCACTTTTCAGAAACAGGTATTTTTTCTCAGCTTCTTCAATATTAACCTTCCCGGAAGGAGATTCAACAGGTTTAACTTTTAAAACAGCTTGTGCAAACCTCTCAAAACTTATTGGTTTAAGCAGATAGTCTGTAACACTGAGGTTAAAACCTTCCAACGCATATTCAGAGTAAGCTGTAGTGAGAATAATATGTGGTTTGCTATTAAGTGTACGGATAAAATCAAGACCCGTTAAACCCGGCATTTGAATATCCAAAAACATGAGGTCTATCTGCTCCTTTAGTAAGAAAGGATAGGCATCTGTCGCATTGTTAAAGGTAGCCAGCAACTCAAGTTGAGGCATTTGCGACACATAATTCTTCAGGTAATCAACTGCAATCGGTTCGTCGTCTATAATTATGCACCTTATTTTTTCCATTCTGTTATTTGTTTAATGGCAATTCAAGAAATACAAAATACTGGTTCTCTTCAATCTGTTTTTCCAGTTTGTATTCATCTTTATAAATCAATTCAAGTCGTTTAGCTACATTATCATTCCCAACGCCACCGTATACATGGTTTTGTTGCTTTGCAAAACTATTGACACAAGAGAAATGCAGATACTCGTTTTCTATCCAGATATTAATCTCCACTTTTCCATTAGGATTAGTAACAATATCACCGTGTTTAAAACAGTTCTCAATAAAAGGAAGTAAAATAAGAGGTGCAATTTTATAGCTTATGTGACTGTCAGCTCTGTTGTATGTAAGGTTTTCAGGATGCAAAAGCCGAAGTCGTTCCAGTTCCAGGTAATTACTGATAAAATCAAGTTCTCTTGCCAGAGGTACACGGTCACTTTGCGTTTCATAAATAATATAACGCATTGCGTGCGATAATTTTAAAATAGCTTCAGGTGCTTTGGGATTACTGTTGTAACTCAGACCATATATGTTATTGAGCGTATTAAAAAAGAAATGAGGGTTGATCTGGTTTTTCAGAAACTGAAGCTCTGTTTCTTTTTTTTCGAGTAACACAGCGTTCTTTTGATTCTCAACCTGCTGTTTATTAATGATAAGGCGATATACAAAACTGGTTAATAGTACAAATAAGATACGTATAAAACCATATTGCTTTACTCCAAAGGGGATTTCGGCATGAAGGATGTAATCGAGTATTTTGAAAGAAACACGTAGTACAACTGTACCTAAAACAAATAAAATGACCAAGTATATGGAAAATGATAAGAAGCGTTTCTTTTCAAATGTTTGTCTTTGAATAAATACAGAGCCATAAAATGTGAGAGCATATATACCATATAAAGTAATTGAAATGATTATTGCTTCCTCTAATTCATTGCTGTTTTTGGAGAGTACCCTTAATAAAATCAGCCCAATCCAGATGCAGATGTGTAATATATAATGTGTTGGTTTCATCGAAAGAAAGTTAATATTTGTTCGTTTGCAATCCAAAGGAAGTATTATCATTTCCATCAGACAGATATGCTTCAACCAACAACTCAAAAAGTATAACCAACAGCAGTTTTTGAGTGTTTATGACAACATTATAAGATGTAGTTCACCTCTTTCAGAGTTGAGACTTATAATGGAGATATCAGTCGGGTTGCCAATAAAAAAGGCTGAAAGCCTTTTAAACCTTGATAGCAATACATAGTCACTATCTCCCCGAATGGGGGTAAATATAGATAACCACGGGTAAAGCCCGTGGAATAGTGACCTCAGAAATCATGAACCCTGAAAGGGGTCAACCTTTAAACAGTGAATCTCATTACTCGCCCATTTCATAATCAGCTATAGACATTGGTGTTAGATATTATGTCGTTGGTTGAATAGGGATAAGAGTCGCTATGCGTGCAGATACTTTTGCTCCTAAAAAAACGATGAGACGAACTATTTCAATTATTCTTGTAGTGTTATCAACCTTTTGGGTTGAAGTTGTTGCTCAAAACAATACATCGATTAAAGGTCAGCTGGTAGATGCCGGCACTGGTGAAGCTCTTCCTGGCGCTTCTGTTGTTCATCAAACCGGAAAAGGAACGATTACCGATATAGAGGGGGTGTTTCGGCTTGAAGTAAAAGCTGATAGTTCATACCATCAGCTTAAAATCTATTTTGTGGGGTATGAAAGAATGGCTTTAGAGTTCAATGCATTAAATGAGAACCATGATCTGGGGCGTGTAGCTCTGAAAGCTGAAGAAATTGCCATTAATGAAGTTCAGGTGAACGGCAAAGTGCCCATTGCCGTTCAAAAAGGGGACACCTTATCCTTTAAAGCCTCAGCGGTCAAGGTCAATGACGACGCTATAGGAATTAACCTGATTAAAAAACTACCGGGTTTTAAAACCGGTGAGGACAAAATTGAGGTGCAAGGCGAAAAAGTGCAGAAAATTTATATCGATGGTAAGCCTTTTTTTGAAGATGATCCCAAGCAGGCACTCAACGCTTTGCCCGCAGATGTTATTAAAAGTATCGAATTGTACGATGATTATGGTGAAATAGCTGCATTTACAGGTTATGCAAGTGGTAATAGTGTAAAAGCTATTAATATTATTACCAAGGAGGGAAGTCGTAAAAACTGGTTGGGAAGCTTAAGTGCAGGTTTGGGTACAGATGCTTATTACGATGTGGAAAATACAATCATGTATGCCAATGAGAAACATGATCTGACCATTCTGAATGACAATAACAATGTGAATAAAAGTCGGGCAGATATGTCAGATTTTAAGAGTTTTGAAGCCCAAGTACAAAGTAAGTTGGGATTAGTATCGGCCAATGAGCCGCTGGCAGGAGAACAGAACACACGTAACATTGCCGCCAATTATCATTTTGAACCTAACGACAAAACACAACTTTCACTGGATTACACTTATGGCAAACAAGAGAATACACTGGAGCAATTAAGTTCTCAAAACTATCAGGATGCTTTGTTTTATGATATTTCGGATACGACTCACTCAGACAGTTATCGTCATAAAATCAACCTGAAATATAACTACGAGAAAGGTAATGATAAGCTTATTGTGAGTGGGAAATTCAGTTACATAGACGGTAGTTTCCATGGAATAACTCAAAAGGATGGATATACAGCAAATTCAATGTTGAATACCAGCCGTTCAGAGAACACAACAAGTAGTGAACAACTGTATTCCGGTACAACGGCCATCTGGTTGCATAAGTTTGGTGATAGCGGTCGTTCATTAGCTACCATTGCTAACCTGACGCTTCAACAGAACGATAAAAACAGTATGCTTGGAGCTGATGTTACCGATATTCAGGGAAGTGAATTGCTCGTTGATAACAAGGAAGTACTTGATGGAACTGATAATAAGGTGTTTGCCCGGATAGCTTATAAAGAGCCTTTGTCGATATTTTCGAACCTGAATTTTGTGCTTAGCTCAACCTATGGCTGGTCTTCAGCAAATAAGGAAGCCATGTTGACTTCTGCACAACAATATTCAACCAATTGGGTGATGGATGAGTCATACTTTAATTATAATATTAACCGTGCCGAACTGGGATACAGTTCAATGGGCTTAAAGTTTGTGTTTAATGCCGGCCTTGGTTTTGAGCAAAGCAGTACCGATAAATCATTTTTAATACCAGAAGAGGATTACGAAACAAACCATTACAATTACGCGATTCATCCACTTCTTTTTGGCAAGTGCTTTATATCAAGTAAGCAAACATTGTCTTTCCTGGTTCGCAGCTCAACCGTGATGCCTTCCATAACTCAGCTTCAGCCGACTGTTACCATGACAGAGCCCTTAAAAGTAACCATCGGTAATCCAAACCTGGAGCAAGGAGTGCAGTTTATGGGTGTTGCCCGGTATGTGCAGACCAACAGCGAGAAATCCCGTTTTTTCTCAGCCTATGTGTTTGCCCGGTATTCAGATAATTTTGTTGGCGTAAAGAATTACTTTACCGATGAAGTTCAAAATGTTTATGGTTACCAACTGGCGGCCGGAACAAACGTATTTCAGCCGGTTAACATGGATGGCTACTTCAATCTGATGGCTGGTTCTGATTATGCTTTTCCGGTAAAGTTGCTTCGTTCCAATCTGAATATTGGTATGAAATATACCTACAGTGAAATCCCGGCCATTCTGCAAGATGTTGAATTGACTGCCTTTAACCATTCTGGCGCTTTAAACATATCGTTGGCAAGTAACATCTCACAAAAAGTAGATTTCCTGCTGTCGAATGAGTTGATCTATAACCATTCATCTAATTCAGAGTCGGATAATGAGACGCGGTTCCTTCAGAATAATTTAAAGCTCGAAGCATCCATTGAGTTTATCGATAGCTGGAAACTGGGACTGGATGGTAATTATAGTACGTTTAACTACTTTGATGATTACCAGTCGCAAGATTATATGTTGCTCAATGCTTCTATTACCAAACAGTTTTTGAAGGAAGACAGGGCAAGTATCGAACTGAGAGCATACGATATTCTTAATCAAAACCAGGGAGTCAACTTCAGTATTCACGAGACATATACCGAACAGATTCAAAGCAATAGCTTAAAGCAATATGTGATGCTCACCTTCAAATATAAATTCTGATAAGTATCTATTGGTAATGCCAATCGTTGAAACTGATATTTAATGTACCGCACCTTCAGTGCTTTATCATTACAGGCCAGATTAAGAGCAATGTTTAACAGTCCTGAAAAGGACGATACATATTAGCATAGTCCGTTAGGGCTATGGTCAGTAGATAATGTAATTGAGGGCTGAAAGTCCGGTACATCTATACATTTCATACTCTTTTAACGATTTGCATTTGTAGTTGGTGGTATCAAAAATGTCGTTGGTTTAAATCCGGCTAAACAGCGCTTTGTTGCCATCTATATTTGAATTATGAAAATCAATTAACAATTATAAAAACGATAAACATGAAAAAGTTATTATTCATTCTGACAATCGTAATGTGCAGCCAATTAACAACCGTTGCACAAGATTCGAGAAACTTAGACAACCTGCCACCAGCCGAAGAACGAGCTGAAATGCAGACCGAGATGATGAAGGAAAAGCTTGAGTTGACCGATGATCAGGTTCCACTTGTAAAAGCCATTAACCTGAAAGCAGCTCAGGCCCTTGATGAAGTTGCTAAAAAAACAGATCGCATGCAAAAGTTTAAAGCCTTTCGCTCAGCACAGCAGGAGAAAGACGAGGCTTTAAAGGATGTACTAACGAAAGATCAGTACAAACTTTACCAGGATAGCAAGGAAGAAATGAAGAAAAAGCTAAAAGAACACAGAAAGTCAAAGAACTAAGAAACTGTTTAAATTTTGTTTTTGAGAGTTAGTTTGGATGAATTAAGTTCTCAGACAAGACAAAAATGATGCGAATAGCATCGCTATTTAAAGAGTTTTTGCAGCAGTATGAGGGCTTAAGTCGCCAAAATAAGCCAAAGGATAAAACTTAAACAGTTTCTAAACATTTTTCACACAACTAATAAAAACATAAACTCATGAAATCAATTTTAAAGTATTTGTTTGTATCACTATTTGCTATCAGCCTTGTATCATGTGAATCAGAAGAGGAAAAAGTGGTGTATATCTTTGGTCATCCTGATTTAATTGAAAACATCGTTAGTGATTTTGTTGAAGTAGGTTCATATGGATTGGAAAAGCAGGTGGAAATAGCTTCCAGCGTGGCCAATGTGAGCCTGACAGATCCGGCAGATAATTACTCGGAAACGTTACAGAACTTTTATGAAGGACCATATGGCTATTATAACTATGAGCTTGACTATGAGGCCACACATGTTGAAAATACTATTGAATTGAATTCTTTAGCAACAGGTGAGTACGAAACAAGCTATGTCGAATCGGAGGATGAAATAAACAATACCTGGGTGATGACGGAAGTTGACGAAGCAAGTGATTTCTATATGCTAAGCGGTACATCTACCCGTAATGGCTTTCAATATTCCAAAGTATATGATGATAGTTTTGATTCTGATATTGAGCTGATTTTCGAAGGGTTGGAGATTAACCGTATAACCAATAAAATCAAGAAAGGAGAGATAAAGTTTACATACGTGGGTGAAAGTTCATATGGAGAAGTTTATTCAAACAACGGCACCATTAAGTATAGTGATTATACAAGTGTGCTAAGCTTTGATGAATAACTAATCCATGAACAGGCCTGATAGATCTCCGGCTATCAGGCCATTTTCTAAATCTATGTTAACAGCTATGAAATTAAGATTACAGTTTATTTTATTGATAATCTGCATTCCGACATTAATTGCTGCTCAGCGAACCCTTAGCGGAATTGTTAAAGAAAAAAGCAGTGGAGAATCCTTGCCATATGCATCAGTGCAGATCAAAGAATCACAATTGGGAACAACCACCAACCAGGATGGTTATTTTACTTTGCAAAATGTATCAGATGGAGATGTCACCCTGGTTATTCGTTATATCGGATATAACCCTCTGGAAGTTGAGATTGATAAAGGTATCGGGTTTATTACAGTTGAATTAAGTAATAACAGTCAGAGTTTAACCGAAGTGCTTGTAAGCGCTGAATCGAAAGCAATGATGAAGGCGGCCGAAAATATTAGTCAGATTTCCATTTCGCCTAAAAATATTTCAGCACTGCCTGGTATTGGAGAAAAAGATATCTTCCGATCAATGCAATTGTTGCCGGGTGTCAGCGGAAGCAATGAGTCATCATCAGGTTTATATGTGAGAGGAGGAACACCCGATCAGAACCTGGTATTATTCGATGATTTTACGGTTTACCATGTAGATCATTTCTATGGGTTTTTCAGTGCGTTTAATTCCAATGCCATTAAAGATGTTCAGCTTTATAAAGGCGGTTATGAAGCCAGGTTTGGCGGTCGTACTTCCAGTGTGGTTGAATTAACAGGTAAAACAGGTAATGAAAACACATTAAAAGGAGGACTTAGCCTGGGCTCTATCAGTGCCAATGCTTACACTGAAATTCCATTATGGAGCAAAGGAAGTCTGTTACTGGCATATCGTCGCTCCTTAACGGATGTAATTAAAACCAGTCTGTACAACGATATATTTGACTTAAATGGTAAAACCACAGCGGCTGAACGTCTGGAAGACGCCGGCTTGTCAAAATATGTGAATGAACCTGAATTTCAATTTTACGACCTGAACACCAAGCTAACTCTTAAACCAGGTGATAAAGATGTACTGTCTGTCTCTTTTTATAACGGAGAGGATAACTTAGATAATTCGCGTTTGAACGAAAACAGTAATTCGCAGTACTCCTTTAACTTTCTGAATGATATTAATGATTTAACCAACTGGGGGAATACAGGTATCAGCGTTCGTTGGGGAAGACAATGGAACCCACGTCTTCACTCCAAATTGGTGGCTTCTTACTCTGATTATTTCAGTAATCGTAATCGTTATTCTAACTCTGAAATTACTAAAGAGGATGGCGAGGTTATAACAAAGCATATTGGTTCAAAAGAAGATAATAATGTACTTGACTACACCTTGAAAAACGATTATCAGTACTCGCTAAATGAATCCCATTTGCTGGATTTTGGTCTTCAGCTGACAATGAATGATATCCATTACTTATACCGTTTAAATGATTCCATTGATATTGTTAACCGGATGGATGATGGAGTAATAGCATCTTTCTACATTCAGGATAAATACAAGATACAATCGAACTTATCTTTAACGGGAGGAATACGTGCCAGTTATTACGATAATACGGATAAGCTATATCTTGAACCGCGATTGCAATTGCAATATCAACCTGCAGACAGGTGGACATTACGTGCTGCTTATGGACTTTATCATCAATTTACCAAACGGGTGATCCGCGAAGATGTTATGCAGGGTAGCCGCGACTTTTGGGTAATGACGGATGATGACTTAATCCCTGTAGAAAGTGCAAGGCATTACATCATCGGATCTTCTTTTGAAACAAAAGATTGGCTGCTGAGTGCGGAAGCCTATTATAAGCAATTGAAGGGCTTGTCGGAATATGCACCTCGCATCACAACTTCGGAAGATGAAGAGACTCAGCCTTTCTTTGAAGGGACCGGAAACGTGAAGGGTCTGGAATTATTAGTTCAGCGTAAGTTTGGCGATTTCACCGGATGGGTATCCTATACCTTGTCACAGATAGCTAATTCTTTCCCTGATATCAGTGAGAGTGATTATCCGGCATCGCATGATACGCCACATGAGCTTAAATTGGTCGGTTCTTATAACATAGGTAAATTCACTTTTGCGGGCACATGGGTGTATGCAAGCGGAAAACCCTATACAAAGCCAATTGGTGCTTATACTTTAACCATGTTGGATGGCTCGGTAATCGACTATGTAGCTGTAGGTCATAAAAATGGCTCACGTCTGCCCGCCTATCACCGTCTCGATTTAAGTGGTAATTATACGTTCCATCTCGGTAAACTTAATTGCGAACTGGGATTGTCTTTGTTCAATCTATATAACAGAAGAAACGTGTGGTATAAAGAGTTTGAGAAGGTTGATGATGCTTTTATAGAAACGGATGTCAACTTTATCGGATTTACCCCTAATTTTTTCTTAACAATGAACTTTTAGGATATGATTATAAAAAAGATTGTCATGGCAGGTATCTTTGCCGGATTCATTTGCTCATGTACCGAATTTAATATGGATACCAAAGAATCCTTGCCAGTTGTAGAAGCTTATTTGTATGCCAATAGTCAGGAAATTGAATTAAAAGTTTCCGAGATGATCCCTTTTAGTGAATCGGGAAGTGAACAAGTCGTAGTTGAGGATGCTCAAATTGTTTTGTCTAATGAAACCAACACCTATTCGTTGGTTCATGATGAAACCCGTCCCGGCTATTATATTTCCCCGACACCAATTGAAATGATCAGTGGGAGTATCTTTTCATTGCAAATGGAACATGGAACCGGTGTTGTTATTGGTTCCACTGAGATTCCGGAAATGCCCGTTGGAGTAAAGTTATCGAAGCATGAGGTGAAAATTTCACCCATCAACACTTTATCTGAATTTGAGCAGTTGAGAGATCTTGATTTCGCTGTTCAATGGGATAATCCCGATAACAGTTTTTATTTCGTCACAATTGATAATATCAGTGAATCACCTCAAAGCATTTTCGATTTTGGATCAGAAGTGAATGTAGGTTTTTCATTGATTACAGAACCAACGGTTGAAAATATGAGGTCGTTTAATTTGTACGATATCAACCAGTTTGGAACGTACAGGGTACGGGTATATAAAGTGAACAGTGAGTATGTCGACTTGTATAACAGCAAGCAGCAGGATTCGCGTAACCTCAATGAACCGTTAACCAACCTTGAGAATGCCAATGGAATATTTACAGCCTTTAGTTACGATGAAGTAACTTTTAAAATAATAAAGGATTAAGAGCTATTATCGGATTGCTTCAAATAGTTGTAAGCTAGGTTAATATCGAAGTTTAATTTAAAGGTATTATCTGTAACGAAGAGATTTCAGGAGGCTTTTGCCCCTCGGCCTCCTGTAAAGTAGCTTTTGTTGAAGAGAAGGCATTAGGGAGACCGGGAAGTTCCAAACTTGCTTTGGAAATCACCCGGCCGAACTTATGACTGAGCTGAATAAGAAAGGTATTTTACAGGCAGCCTAGACTTTTTTGCTTCCTTTTTTGTAGCAATGACAAAAAGTAAGTCGGATTTGGGCGAAGCGCCAAATAAGCAATATATGTTTTGGACAGGATTACCTAATAATTAATGCACCTTATTAAGTAGGTTAGTATACCCAGACCTTAAAGGTTTGAATAACCTGAGTTATGACCAGAATCAACCTGTTCATATTTTCAACTTATCTTCATTTTACTACTTTTGCTTTTCAGATGATGGATGATAAGGACATACTATCTCAATTTTCTTCTAATGACAAGCAGGCCCTGGAACAGTTATTCTCCAAATATTACAGGGCTTTAAGTATTTATGCCCTTAAGTTTATCGATGATGTGCAGGCCGCAGAGGATTTAGTACAAGAGTTTTTTGTTCGGTTTTGGGAGGAGAAGAAATACTTACACGTGAAAGGTTCACTTAAAAATTATTTGTTTACATCAATCCGTAATCGCTCATTTAACTACCTCGAAAGCTTTCATCATGCTAAAAAAGATTACATCGACAACCTGAAAGAAGTATTTACTTTTGAACAATTCACAGATGACGAGTTGGCCGAAAAAAAGGAAAAACTAAATAAGGAAATTTCGGAACTACCTGAAAAAATGCAGGAAGTATTAAAGATGATTGTCTTTGAAAATAAAAAATACAAGGAAGTAGCCGAAGAATTGGATGTATCGCTCAACACCGTTAAAACACAATATTCTAGAGCACTGAAGAAGCTGCGTTCGTCGTTGGATATTATTGTTTTGATTTTAGTCAGTAGTTCGTAGTCAGTGGTCAGAAGAGGGTTTAGAGTTGTGTCGTTAGTTTAGAGTTTAGGGTTCTGAGTTTAGAGTTTGTCAAGTGTCGAGGCCAGAGTGCGGTATAGCTGTTCACCTGTTTACCGGCTTAGCCGGTGCTGGAATATTTGTATACGGATCGAATCTTTACTTACATTATCGAAATAAGATTCGATCCATAAGTAGCATTTATATTGATACTACCTCAGACATAAGAGAGAGGTTGCGATAGAAGCTGGGGACTGGGGACCGAGAACAGTATATGGGCAAATCGTCAAATCAACGAATTCTCAAATCAACATTAAACCTTATAAACTTTCCAATTCCATACCACGACAGTTCAACCTTTCAACCCTCAACACGGAGCACTAAACTTTTAAACTCTCATCCTTCAACTTTACAAATTCACACCCCAACAACTCCTCAACTTTAAACTCTAAACCCAGAACTCATTAAACTTTTTTACTAGCCCTTGTCACTCATTTTTATTTTAGCCCTGTCCTCAAAAGTACAAAGCGCAGAAAACAACATTGTTTTGTAACTTAATTGCTGATTATTAAGAGTCATATGGGCATTGAAAAAAAAGGTAATAAAAGACATTTATTAAGTAAATACTGTGATGGTCAACTTAATGAACATGAGCTAAAGGTTATTCAACGCTGGATGGCTCTTAGGCCGGAAAATAAGGAAACAGCACAGCAACTTCTTAAATTGTACCGTCATTCAAAAGCTGCGGAAGCATACGATTCTATTTCACACGAGAGAGCATTCGACAAAGTTTTATTGAGAATCAACAAAATAAAAAGGCGTAAGCGCCTGTTACTTCTTGGTAATATTGCGGCTGTTTTATTAGTTGTTTTAAGTGTAGCGGGTGTCATGATGTGGTTAGTCGGAGATGTTGATCAAGAGCGGCAGGTTGTGGCTGAGCAACAACTTCAACCAGGAAGTTCCAAAGCCACGTTAATACTGGGTGATGGACAACAATTGGCTTTAGATGAATTCAAAGATTCTGTTATTACATCAATGCGAGGAACTCAAATACAGGTTGGTGATCAACAGCTGGATTATCAAAGTACACAGGCTCGAAAGGAAGAAGTCAACATTATTAAAACGCCACGGGGAGGAGAGTATAATCTTTTATTGGCTGATGGTACAAGAGTGTGGTTAAATGCTGAATCAGAATTGAAGTATCCTGTGACTTTCACAAGCGAAAAACGTGAAATTACATTAAGTGGAGAAGCCTACCTGGAAGTGGCACATAATCCTGACAAACCTTTTATCGTACATACCACCAGAGGAGCCGTTGAGGTGCTTGGTACTTCCTTTAATATTAAAGATTACAGCGATGAGAAAGAGATGGCAACCACCCTTATTGAGGGTAAAGTACGCCTGTCTTCTAAAAACGGGCAACAAGCTATCTTATCTCCTTCTATGCAAGGGATTGTTAGCGCTGATAATAAAATCGATTTACAGGAAGTGGATGTTAATCTTTATACTTCCTGGAAAGATGGATTATTTGCATTCCGTAATCAGACTTTAGGACAAATAATACTGGATTTATCGCGCTGGTACGATTTTCAATTTTGGTTCGAAAACAATCAATTAAAAGACATTCGTTTTACAGGAGAGATAGAACGTTACGATAATCCTTTACCTTTATTAGAAGTTTTGGAAAAAACACATGAAGTTGAGTTTGAATATAACGAAGGAATCCTATTAATTAAATAATAAAGAAGTGGGGGCGGTCGGCCAACTTTCCCCACTCCAACAGTTAAAACACAAGTTTAACCGTTAACATTTCAAAAGTATGAAAAAAATGAACACGTTGTCCCGCATTTGTGGGATAAGAAAACTGTTATTGATTATGAAAATAACAACACTATTTCTGTTTATTGTTCTGATGCAAGTGTCGGCCATCGGCTATGCCCAGAAAAAACAGGTGAGTCTGAACCTGAAGAACGTTAGCATCGAGCAGTTAATAGATGCTATTAAAAAAGAAAGTGGTTATAAATTTGTTTACCGGGCCGATTTATTCGAAGATGAAGATGCATTTGACTTGAAGGTAAACAATAAAGCAGTAGATGAGATTTTAAATGAGGTACTGATCAATAATGGCTTTGAGTATGAGATGGTTGATGATATGATCATTGTCCGTAAAGCTCCTGAAGTCATAACTATACCTGAACAACAGGAAGAAAAGAAAATAACAATAACCGGTACAATAAAGGATGAAAAGGGAGAGCCACTACCTTTTGCAGCCATATGCTTGAAAGGCACTACTTCTGGTTGTGTGTCTGCCGTTGATGGTACTTATAATATAGAAATACCAGCTAATGATGAGGATGTGGTACTTGTGATATCAAGCTTAGGTTTTAAAACGCAACAAATAAATGTAGCAGGAAGAACTATAGTTGATATAACCATGCAGCCGGACATGATGGGATTGGATGAAGTAGTTGTAACTGGTTACCAAACACTGAGTAGGGAAAGGTCAGCCGGATCGTTTGCCAAAGTAGGTATATTACCGATCGTAAAAAGAAATAACTTAAATATTGTTGAAACCATTAAAGGAACTGTTCCAGGTGTACAGGTCGACGATAATGGTGAAATAGTGATTCGCGGTAAAAGTACTATTAACGCCAATTCAAAGCCTTTAATAGTTGTTAATGGTTTTCCAACTGACCGTGAGCTTTCAGATATTGATGTTAATAATATAGCTAGCATCACCTTTCTTAAGGATGCATCGGCAGCATCTATTTGGGGTGTGAGAGCTGCTAATGGAGTAATTGTTGTTGAAACATTAAGGGGCGGTATCCCGGAAAAAATTGTAAAGGTTGATTTTAATTCAGGTATAGTTGTTACCGGAACACCTGATTTGAATGATCTGCCTTATGCAAATAGTGCTTCATTAATAGAATATGAGCAACATTTAATTGACAATAACTTGATATTTCAAGGTGGTGGTTTACCTGTTGCTATATCGCAATATTCTCAATCAGTACTAGATGATCCAAGTATTGCAGATGAACTTGCACAACGCTTATCCAAAATCAATAGCTATAATCAGTTTGAAGATTTATTTATGCGGCCTGCAGTTAAGCAGAATTATAATCTTTCGCTCAGGAGTGGTGGTACACGATCTCAACAAAGATTTTCAGTATCATATGAGAATTCACGTGATCATTTTGTGGGTAAGGAAAATAAACGTTATGATATTGATTTTTATCAAAACTATCAGTATAATGACAAGCTTTCCTTTAATGTTGGTATCAATTATGCGCATAGAGAAAATGAAGCAAATGGCTTGACATACACTCATTTAAGGTCCTTACCCCGTTACCAGGAAATTTTGAATGAAGATGGTGAACAAGTGCCAATGCCTTATACGTATGCACAAAGTGTTAAGGATGATTTTGAAGCGAAGGGATACCCATACAATTGGGATTACAATTTACAACGTGAGCAACAAAATTTAGATAATACTCAGATATCCAGAAGGGTTACAGTAAATACTAATATAAAGTATGAAATCACTAATGATTTGAGTTTAAACCTGGGATATAACTTTGAGCGTAACGCAATTAAAGACCATGTTTTTAATAATGAAGACTCCTACTATGTTCGTAACTATGTAAATTCATCAACTAAAGAAGATTTTATGGGGCTTTCCAGCGCAGTGCCAGAAGGTGGTATATTAAATACTCAGGATATTGAGTACAAGGCTTATACGTATCGTGGAACTGCAACCTACAACAAGCAATTGAATGAAAAAAACTATTTAGCTGTTTTTGGTGGTGTGGAAGTTCGTGAAACAGAAAACTCTTCAATACACAATAAAAAGTATGGTTACGATGAGAGAACCTTACAGGAGAAAGAAGTGGATTTTGTAAGTTATCACCCATTTGTTGATGGTTTTTACCAAAAAGTCATACCTGCACCAGCTTCTTCCTACGTATTAGACAGATTCGTTTCTTATTTCGGAAATTTTGGTTACACCTATAACGATAAGTATACAATCAATGGTAGTGCTCGATTAGATAAAACAAATCTGTTTGGTAAAAGTGATAAGTATAATAATGTTTGGTTGTGGTCAGTAGGCGGTAGTTGGCAGTTACATAAAGAAGCATTTATGGAAAATGCCGGTTTCGACAATTTTAATTTGAAACTAAGTTATGGCTTTAATGGTAATGTTGATACTTCCACAAGTCCACATTTAGTTGCAACTATTGACAAGAATTTTTTTAATGGTCTGACATACGCTGCAATAACTAACCCAGCTAATCCTTTGCTTCGCTGGGAAAAAACCCGTGTTGTCAATTTAGGTGCTGACATTGCGTTTTTTAACAACAGGGTATCAACAACTTTAAATGTATACCATAAAAAGAGTACGGACTTGTTAGGTAATGCTTCAACAAATGGTACTTATGGTTTCGAGTCCGCATTTTTAAATTATGGCTCGATGGAAAACAAGGGTATAGATATCAGTATCGCCGCACAAGTTTTAAACGGAAAATTCGGTTGGCTTAGTTCGTTAACATACAGTCATAATAAAAATGAAGTAACAGACGTTGAATTACCACAAAATACAGCAATATCCTATTTAACAGGGGTGCCAATAGTAGGTCAGCCACTCGATCATTTACATGCCTACCGTTGGGCGAATCTATCAAGTACAGGTGCGCCACAGGTTTACAATGAAAATAATGAAGTAGTTGATCATACAGTACATGTTGAAAGCAGCGATGCTGTAAAGTATATGGGCACTACAACGCCCGTGCATTTTGGTGGTTTTACAAATGAGTTTACTTATGGCGATATTGGTTTAATTGTGAATGTGACCTATGATTTAGGGCATAAATTTCGAGTGCCGACAATAAACTATTACACCTCCATAGGTAACCCCGAAGCTTTTATTCACAAGGATTGGGATAAGAGATGGCAAAAACCAAATGACGAAAACACCACAGATGTGGCAGCAGCGCCAACCGCAAAGGAGAATTTATACACCTATAATCAGTACATGGAATATGGAGACCATAACGTACAATCTGCATCGCGCATTAGTTTGGATGAAATTGTAGTTTATTATATGGTACCTGCAAAAGTTCTTAGCAAGATCTTTGTAAGAGATTTAATGATTAGTTTCAAAGCACGTAATATTGCCAGATATCATTTTAATGATGCAGGCTTAGACCCAAGTTTTTTATCGGATTATGGTCGAATTTCTCCAGTTCAGAAACCAGAGTATCAATTTTCACTTAAGGCTACATTTTAATGTTAAAAGTAATAATGATGAAAAAAATAGTATATATACTTATGATGTCACTGATGGTTTTATCATCATGCGACGACTACCTTGATGTGATTCCAAAAGGTAAAGTGATTCCTGAGACTTTAGAGGATTACCGTTTGTTGTTGGATCAAACACACTATTATGATGGTACAGAGGGGCTGGCGTATTCTTATGGTTTTGATGTATTTTACAGCAATGATCTGGTCGTCACAGAAAATGCTCTGAATGCATATACTAGGCCTGCTATCCAAAATGCAATAATGTTTAAGGAGCATTTTTACATGGATGATGAAGTAGATGGCAACTGGTACACATGCTACCACCACATTTACAAGGCTAATGTTGTGATTCAACAGGTAATGGACGCGACAACAGGATCGGAAGCAGAAAAAGCGGCATTATTAGGTGAGGGATATGTTCACAGAGCTTTTGCATATTGGGCTTTAGTTAATCTTTATGCGAAGCATTATGATGCAGCTACAGCTGGCACAGATTTGGGTGTTCCGTTACGGATGCAATTAGATTTTGAGGAAAACTTAACACGAGCATCCGTACAGGAAGTTTATGATCAAATTAAATCGGATTTATTAAATGCCGTGGATAAGATGGATGCTGGCCCGACTCCGGAGCTTAATCATAGGCCAAATAATGCTGCTGCTTACGGCCTTTTAGCTCGTGTAGCTTTGTATCAAAAAGATTTAGATAATGCCATTAAGTACGCAGAAGAAGCATTGACAAATTATAGCGTAATGCTCGATTTTAACACCTTACAACCATCGTGGTGGGCCCCGGGTTACTTACAATTGCCAATGAATCAATCAAATCCCGAAATGACTTTGTTAAAACTTTCACACAATGCTGCTAGTACCATATATGTTAGTGAGGAGTTAAGAGATATGATGGATCCAGTTGATGATTTAAGGTCTTTGGCCTATTTATTTCCTGATGATGTTTTCTATCCGGGATCTCCTGATTTTCTTTCAGCCAAATTTATTGGAAATACTTCAAATAATGGCACAAGTACTGCAGAATTGTATTTAATACAAGCAGAGGCTTATGCACGGGAAGGCGGTGTTGAAAATCGCGAAAAAGCAATGCAAAGTATAAATAAAATACGCGAAATGCGCTTCAAGACGGGGTCTGCTTATGAGCTTACAGCTGACAACGATCAACAAGCATTAGCATTGGTAAAAGCGGAACGTCGCATTGAGTTACAATTTAATGGTCAGCGTTTATTTGACATTAAGCGTTACAGATTGTGGGACAATGAGCAGTTCAGTTTAACAAATACAATAAATGGCGAAGATTATGTATTGGATGATGACAGCCCTCGTTGGGTTTTCCCAATTGCTCGTAAATATATTAATCAAAACCCTGAAATTGAGCAGAATAAACGATAATAAATCAACAGAGGTCAGCAGTTGAATACCTATACGAAATAGTCTGGCTTAGTTGAATCATTATAATTCCAAGAGTCGTGCCTCGGGGACAGCCATCTCTTCTGAAATTCTGGGAGATGGCTGATTTTATCAGTCAGAGCTTAATAAAAAAAACTGGATTTTCTGCGATAGCAGAAACAAAGTTGCCGAAATACTCTGCATGCTTGCCTCAGAGAAAAGAATAAGAGCCCATCCGGCTAGAGGATTACGTAATAGGAAATGATTTTAGATAAACGAGTAGGTATTTACTGACCTCGATAAATTAATTAATAAAATGAGAAAGATTTTAATGATTTTTATGACCGCACTGCTTGCATCTTGCAGCGCTGGTCAACAGTACAGCTTAACAGGACACATAAAAGGATTAAAGGACGACAAGGCAGTATTATTAAGAAATGGTGTAGCCATTTCCGATACTGTTCCGGTAGTAAATGGTAATGTTAATATTGGGTTTGATAGTATTCAATCTGATTTATATCGGCTTAAGTTGATAGACTGTAAAAGTTTTGTGATGTTGCCATTGGATAACAATAATGTGACTTTTTACGCTGATGCAAAAAAGACAATAAACAGACATATTGATCATGTTATTACTGCAGGTTCTGACTATGATAAATTGTATTATGAATTCAATTTTATATACCGAGACAAGGTTATAAGTCAATTGCCTAAAGAAGATCAGGAGGTGTATCATAAATATATTGCTGGCACGGAACAAAAACCAGACCCTGAAATCCGTAAGATCAAGGGACAAGCTTTCTTCGAAAAATATCCTAATCAGGCGAATGAAGTTAAAAAGTTTCGCTTTGATTTTATGGCAGATAATGCTGATAATTATGTAGTGCCCTACCTTCTAAATGCAATGATAGTATCTTCATCTAAGGATGATATAGAAGGAGTAATTGCTGTGATGCCAGAGGAGATCAAGAATATTGAACTTATGAAACAGGTGTATAGGAGACTGAAGCTTAAAGGCGATCTAGACGTAAACTCTATGGCGCCCGATTTTACGCTTCAAGATGAACATGGCAAAGAAATATCACTAAGTGATTATAAAGGTAAATATGTGGTGCTTGATTTTTGGGCTAGCTGGTGTAACCCTTGTCGCGCTTCCGTTCCGGTTTTGAAGGATTTTTATAGTAGATACAAACAGCACGACGTTGAAATATTGAGTATATCAATAGATAGCAATAGGAGTTCTTGGTTGAAGGCCAACGAAGAGGAAAATTTTCCTTGGGAAAGCGTTCTTGATGTAAAGAAAAACAAGAAAAGCGTTGCAAGAACCTATGGTGTCACGGCTATTCCTAAAATCGTTATCGTTAATCCGGAAGGCGTAATATGTGCCATTGAAATGGGAGTTGGAACTACAGAGGGAATTATAAAGAAATTAATTAAAAAGTAATAGAAAGATGAGATATTTAATCATAGCGTTAATGCTATTGACTACAATGGTCAATGCGCAGAATGAAGTGAATATAACCGGAAAAATCTTAGGAATAGATACCGATAAAGCTGTTTTGTTACATTTCGGAAATGCTATCAGTGACACGGTGCCGGTTGTAGGTGGTAACTATAGTCTAAGCGCTAAGGACATAGTTGTTGATAGTTATGTGGTCGAATTTATAGAGACTGGGATTTACTTACCATTGGTATTAGAACCTTGCAACATGGAAGTGATAGCTAGCAAATATCAAATAGATGGTAATTATATTAATAAATCCATTATTACTGGTTCAAAACTCCATGATGTTCTTGCTGAGTTAAGATTCGTGTATCGAAAAGGATTCGAAAAGATTCCTGATGATGAGATCGAACATTACCATAAGATGATGGCAATACAGGCCAAAAGGGGTTTGACTGATGAAGAAAAGGATTTTTATGAACCTTGGAGAGAAAAGTATATTCCTATCTTGCTGGAAGAGTATGCAAAATCAGCATTTGCTTTAATGAAGAAACATGCTGACGAACCGGTAATCATGTTATTGCTAAATGAAGTTGCTGGTTATCTATCTCCTGCACAGTTAAAAGAGGTCGTTAATTTAATTCCTGATGAAATAATGGCCGACAGACATATGGTAGATTATCGACATATGAAAAGTGATAATGGTGATAAAAATGCAAATGCATATGACTTTACCCTGGAAGATTTAAATGGTAATATGCATTCTTTGAGTGATTTTAAAGGCAAATATGTTCTTCTCGATTTCTGGGCAAGCTGGTGTGGTCCATGTAAAGAAGCTATGCCACACACTGCTCACTTACATGAAAAATATAAGGACAAAGGCTTGCAAGTTATCAATATTAATCTCGACGTAAGTGAGGAAAATTGGAGAGACGATTCAAAAGATTTAAAAATAACCTGGTTAAATTTGCATGCTCGTAAAGATAAAGATGGTTCAAATAAAGTAGCCAATCGCTACCTTATTACAGCCTTACCGACGGTAGTTTTTATTGACCCTGAAGGAAATATAATTTTTCAAGGTGCAGGTGTTGAAGGTGAAGATTTAAATAAGTTGCTGAAGGAGCATTTGGGAGAATAATTTATTGACAAACAAAGCGCAGTAAAGTAAATAACTCTTGCTAATAGACAATTTGTTAGTTTTGAATTAATTAAGGGTTTGTAGATACATAGTAAGACACATTCAAGCCTCACTCTTCGGAGTGGGGCTTTTTTATCAAAAGGAACTGGAATATGCTACTCAAACACACTGAGCAGTACTTCTCAGATAACACTTCAGGTACTACTCAGGTAGTAGTTGAGGTAGTGGTCAGATTGCTGTTGAGGTAGTACTCAGGCAGTAGTTGAGGTAGTGCTCAAAGTATTTGAGCAAAACAAGGGCTGACAATGGTTAGTTGCCAGCCCATATGTTACTTAACGACTAAGCTAAGAAACACTTGTTAATTCAGATGCTAGACGACCTGTTTTTAGTTTCTTGTGGTTGTACTGTATCGCGCGTACTTCCACTTGAAACGTTCCACTCGTTAATCCTTCAGGCACGAAGAATAAGAGTTCCGAAGGTTTGTTTTTAATCACATTGGCTACTTTTGTTTCAGTACCATCATCGGCAATAAAGAAGATGCCCTGCTGCGGATCTTCCGAGTCAAATTTTAGTAAGGAGCCTTTAATGGAAGCCACCTGACCTGGCGTAAAGTCCTCATTAATGGTATTGCTTTTTAAGTTGATAAACTGTTGCAATACCGGTTGAGGCGAATTGATTTCCACCTTTTTAAGTTCAATGTCAGACACGATACTCTTTAACCGGCTACCTGCATTTAAGTTTAATTTGACAGAATGACGTGCCGGATCAAAGCCATCTTCTTCATCAGTAAACACACCGCTCACACTGGGATAAATCTTGAAGAGTTCCGTAATAACATTGTTACCTTCTTTGATAGCAGCAACAACCGAATACTCAAATTCTTCAATTACCGAAAGAGCTTCGGCTTTGGTAACGGTTGAGCCTTTACCAATGGCACGTTCAACAATCTGTTCAATGTTAATGGTGTCGTTGTCGGTGGTGACTGCCATGCAGTCATTAGGATCATCCGTCAGATGATTAGGTACTAAACCATAGCGTAAAGCCATAATAATAAAATTTAAAATACTATATTGCAAAGCTCCGCAGGCCGTATCTTCCAACTCGGTCGCTCAAAACAGGGAAGGTTGATCACCCGCCGGCGGTTTGCTTTGCAATATTTTAAATTAAAGTAACCGTATTTAGATAATTAAGAACATGACAACCGTCACGCACCTTCAGATGTTTGTTTAATGATGGTATTTGTTTGATAAACATATTGATTTGCCGGATTAATGGTATTCCAGGGATTTTTGTTTTCATCAGATTGTTTAATTGATAAACCACAGTATTAAAAAAATATTTAATCTTGTGTACTCGGGCGTTAGAAATGGTTGTTTGAATTATCTCAGAAACAACAAAATAAAAGGTTCGCATCACGAGGATATTCAGGAATTGTCATCGTCCTGGTATACTGAAAATTATATTATTTAAGAGGTGTATGCGGAACTTTACCAGACCATTAGAATTGCCTCAGAACAAAAAGAGCAACATCCAGAGTACGGTGCTTTTTGTTATCGTCTTGGCTTTTTCTGCAAAAAGACTGGTGATAAAGAAAAGGCATTAGCCAATATCAATACTTACATTAAGCTTGAAGAAGAAAAGGGAAATAAGATCAGATTTTATTAAATGAAAACTTTTATTTTAGTAGCCCTAAAATCAGGTCTGCAATGCGGGAGGATAAGAAACTTTTTACGAAAGATACTTTCAAATACTTATTCGATAAGTATTATTCCCCGTTACGTGCTTATGCCAGTCGTTACATTAATGATAATTCAACCAATGATGATATTGTTCAGGATGTGTTTACCGCATTTTGGAATAAGGCCAAAGAATTTAATAACGAAAAAGCAGTAAAGACATATCTATTTTATTCTGTTCGAAATGCATGTCTGAATTACCTTCGAAAGAATAATCCAACATCCCTTGAGGATAGTTCAATTGAATTGCCAACAGTAGAGGAAGGTATAATTGAAGAAACTGTTTTTATGCGTGTGAAGCAGGCATTGAATGAGCTGTCGGAACAAGAACAATTAGTTATTGAGCGCTGGATGAATGGACTTGGTAATGTTGAGATAGCTGAAGATATTAACGTATCCATCAATACCATTAAAACTGTTAAGAAAAGAGCCTACGCCAAACTACGCGACCAACTTAAAGGCCTGGAGTGGGTGTTAGTGTATTTATTGGGATGACGAAAAGCTAAAGCCAGAGGACGGAAGACCGAAGAGAAGAGAAGAGAAGAGAAGAGAAGGGAGATTTTATAGTGTATTACTGTCTTAGTTTCAATAGCATCCTGATTAATGATATTATTTTTTTAGAAAGTCTTGTTATTCCTTGGCCTCAGCTGGTGAGCCATAAAACAAGGTTGATTGACGCTCAAAAATCGTTTTTGTTTGAGCGCAGCGAGTTTAAACGATTTCAGTCAAAGAACCGTAGTTTTATGAGTGAAGCAGGTGTAGCCTTGATGCTTTTTCCTTAGTTTTTGACATCAAGATCAAAAAGTAAGTTGGGTTTGGGCGAATAGCCCAATGTCATAAAATAATTAGGACAATATTGTCTTAGTTTTATTCAAATATTGACTTAAGCATCTTATAAATCATTCTGATGTCTTATATCTAAAGTCTAAAGAATTATTGAGTAAAAAAATAAACCTTTTTGTCACCCGCTTTTTCATAACTTGTGTTTAAACGAACAAATAGTTGAAAAATGGCAATTGACAGTGATAAAATAGCAGCTTTAATCAGCGATCGTATTCAGGGTAAATTATCTGATGCGAATCAAAATGAATTGGATAGCTGGTTGAGTGAGTCCCATAATAAAGACTTATTTAACAAGCTGATAAAGCGGCACTACCTATTGAATAAAAACGATCAGTATAATCAGTTTGAACAAGAAAAAGCGGATGCCTGGGGCAATATTCAGCAACGCAAGCAAAAACGGATAAACTTAACACGTATTATTCAATATGCCGCAGCAGTATTGATACCCTTGGTAGTGTTTTTTGCTGTTTTTAACTTAAGTGATCAACCGGATGTTAATCAACAGATAGCAGCATACGAAGTTAAGCCGGGCGAACGAAAAGCCGTATTGGTACTATCCAACGGAGAACAGGTGGCTTTGTCTGCCGCGGATACTTCCATTACTATGAGTCAAAGCGGAACCATTATCCGGGTGGATTCTCTTGGAGCAAGGTATAACGATGCAAAAAGTGGCGGCGGAGAATTGCAATTCAATACCATTCAAACCACACGTGGCATGGAATACGACCTGTATCTGGCCGATGGAACGCGGGTTTGGTTAAACTCAGAATCTAGTCTTCGATATCCGGAGAACTTCTCAGGTAATACCCGGGAAGTATATGCCAGCGGTGAAGTTTTTTTAGAAGTGGCAAAAGATAAGGACAAGCCGTTCTTTGTCCATTTTAATAATAAAAAAGTGGAAGTGTTAGGAACCGCATTTAATGTACGAAGCTATGATGATGAAAAAACAGATGTGGTAACACTTGCTGAGGGAAGCATTTCTTTGAATACAGGTAGCGAAAAGCTTATTATGGAACCTAATAAACAGGCAGTAATAGATAATGGTGGTAACATACAAATGAAAGATGTTAAAGCAATGGTGTATGGAGCCTGGCGTAAAGGTAAATTTGTATATGACAAGGCTCCTTTAGAGCAAATTGTAAAAGATATGGCACGATGGTATCAGGTAGATGTATTTTACCAAAATGCCTCTGTTAAAACCAAACGAATTTCCATGTACACTCAACGCAGCAATAATATTGATGAAATATTGGAGATAATAGAAGCAGCTGAAGAGGTGAGCTTTGAGCTTTCAAATAAAAGTTTGGTAGTTCGTTCTAAATAGTAATTGTATCGGAATAAATAATTAGAATTTCCCCCTCCGTATATTTCGGAGCAAGCTTTGGAGAAGGGGGAGAAGTATAAGGGAGATAATAATTTTGAACCAATTAGGGGATTGAACAAATAAAGGTGCAATCCTTACTAAATAAAAAGCAGAGAATATTGGTAGTATCCTCTGCTCAAATTAAAGCTGATTGGTAGTCAGCTAAAATCTATAAATCATTACAAAATTATGAAGAAAAATCGAGAACCTATCTTTCTCACAGGGAGGGAGATAAAAAAGATGTACAGGATTATGAATTTATCTGTTGTACTATTGCTGTTTTGTTTAGTTCATGTCTCGGCAAGTGTAGATGCACAAAACGACAAAATAAAGGTGAAAGAACAAAACATTTCTTTATCGGAGCTTCTATGGAAAATCCAGAGTAAAACCGACTTTGTATTTGCCTTTAGCGCTGATAAAGTGGAGCCATATGCCGAGCTTAACGTGGATGTGGAAGGTGATGTGGAAGAGGTGCTCAATACCATTCTGGAAGACACCAACCTGAGTTTTGAAGTAAAAAACGGGGTATATGTGATTACCTATAAGCCTGTTGAAGAATCGGTTCAACAACCCGAACAAAAAATCACCATCAAGGGTACTGTTAAAGACGAAAATGGCGAACCTTTAATTGGCGTCAATGTCATCAGTGATACGCGAGGTACTGTTACTGATGTGGATGGCCGGTTTCAGCTTGAGTTGGATGGTCTTTCTACTCTTCGTTTTAGCTTTATTGGTTTTGTTACTAAGGAAATAGAAGTTAGCGATTCGAAAGAACTGAATGTGGTGATGGTAGAAGAGGTGAACGAATTAGGTGAGACTTTAATTGTAGGTTACGGTAGAGTTTCGCGAGAAGCATCTGTTGGAGCAGTAACACAGGTTAATACCGAAGTTCTGCAATCGACTCAAAACGTGTCTTTCGCCGATGCTTTGATCGGTATTGTTCCGGGTATGTATGTTGAGGAGAGTTTCTCAAATCCTGATACACCACCAAGTATTTTATTAAGAGGTGTTGGTTCAATCAATGCAGGTACAGAGCCTTTGGTAGTAGTTGACGGTATTCAAATGCCGTCTGGATTCAGTTCTTCGGCCATTAGTACCAATGATATTAAAGATATCAGTATTCTTAAAGATGCTGCTGCAACATCTATTTATGGTTCGCGTGGATCAAATGGTGTTATCCTTATCAAGACGAAACGAGGTGAACGCTATAAAAAACCGGTGGTTTCCTTTAACTATCGATTTGGTGTTAAATCCCCGGATAAATCATTTACCGATGATATAATGAATAGTGCCCAGAAACTTGATTATGAGGAGTCACTTGGCTTATATCCTGAAGATGATCCGGATGCACAAGCATTGTTGCAGGAAAGAAGAGAATCAGGTAATGATTATGTTTGGGCCGATTTATTAATGGATAATGAAACCAGTCATGCCTATGATTTTTCGGTAGCTGGCGGATTGGAAAAGGCCAACTATTATGCGTCTATTAACTATAACCAGGTGAATAATATCTATGGCAGTGATTATGACCGTTTAGTAGCAACTTTAAAATTTGATTATGAGATAGCCAAAAACCTGAAACTGGGCTTATCGGGTACCTTTGGTAATGTTGTTAATAACGATAAGAGAATCGTTGGAAGTCCGGTTGGTAACTCGTTTCTTTTAAACCCCTGGGAAACTGTTTATGACGAAAACGGTGACCCAACACGTACTTTGGCTTTCACAGATGGTTACGGAGTGGCTCATAATCCATTATTTATAAGAGATAACACCAGTAATAAATCAACCCGACGTAATGTATACGGAAGTGCTAACCTGACTTATGTGCCGGTTGATTGGTTAACGTTAAAAGCCAATCTGGGCGGTAATATCAACAATAGTAAGGCATCTACGTATGAGAATGTGATTGTGAGTGGTGGCCAATTAACCAGAAATATTAGTGACAACAACAATTATACTGGAAATTTAACAGCTACTATTAACAAGCGCATCAAACAACACGATATCAATTGGGTGGCTGGAACAGAATTTAATGAAGCGAATGCGTACAGTTTATATGGTACGGCCAGTGATTTCCTGACCGATGCAATTCAAACATTAAATACAGCTAAAAACCTTAATAGTTTAACTGAAAGTACATCTGAATATGGTTCAGTTGGTTACTTCACGCGTTTAAATTATTCATACGATGGTACCTATAACTTGTCTGCATCCTTCCGTAGAGATGGTTCATCCAAGTTTGGTGATAATAATAAGTGGGCTGATTTCTACTCAATTGGAGCAGCTTGGAACATTCATAAAAATTTGTTACCAGCTAACAATGTTTTATCAACTCTTAAGCTACGCGGTAGTATTGGTACATCGGGTAATGACTTTATTGGTGATTTTGAACACCTGTCTCTCTATGGATTCACAGACTATAAGTATGATGGAAATTCAGTAGCGGCTTTGACCAGAGGTGCTAACCCTGATTTAACTTGGGAAAAAAACGAGAATAAGAATATTGGATTGGACATGGGCTTTGCAAAAAACAGGTTTAACCTTTCTGTCGATTATTATATCCGCGATACCTATGACCTGATTAATGCGATGCAGATTCCTTTACAGTCAGGGTTTGAGACATTAATGTCAAATATTGGTGATTTCAGAAATAAGGGTGTTGAGATAGCCATAAATACTGTCAATTTTAATAGAAGTGATTTTAGATGGACGACGACACTAAATATGGCTTATAATGAGGGTGAAGTGCTTGATTTAATTGAGGACGATGATTTAATTGAGTTCGGCTCTATTGTCTTTCAAAAAGGTAGTCCTATTAATGCTTTATACATTGCTCAATGGGAAGGTATTAATCCAACAACTGGTTTTAACCGGTATTTAAATCCTGATGCAACAGGCGAAGAAGATCAGTACATTGAATTCCAATCAACAGCAGGTTGGGATGCTAATTATTATGAGATTTCAACGTTGCGTGAAGTGACAGACAAAACAGATACACCAAAATTTCATGGCGGATTAACCAATAATTTCGAATATAAAAACTTCGACTGTAGTTTTATGCTATCTTTTGCAGGGGGGCATTACGTTATTAATGGTGGTTTGCACGACTTAAGAAACAGACCATTAAATAACCAGCTCAAAGAAGTAGTCAATGCCTGGAAAGAGGCAGGAGATGAAACTGATTTAGCTGTGCGTGCCGTTCATCATCTGCGTCCGCAAAGTACCAATACTGAATCTGACTATGATAAATCAACACAATACCTTCAGAAGGCAGACTACCTTAAGTTAAAGAATCTGACAATTGGTTACACGCTGGATAAAGATTTGATCAGGAAGATTGGTCTTGGACACCTGAGAGTTTATGTTCAGGGACAAAACCTCTTAACCTTTACGGAGGTGGATTATATTGATCCGGAATACAAATCGTTTGGAGGTGTAGGATTTTCTTCACCGATCCAAAGAGGTATATCATTTGGTTTAAATGCTAACTTTTAAAAGCTGATACTATGCAAACATTATATAAAATATCGTATTTATTCCTACTACTATTTATTGCCAGTAGTTGTACTGATGAATTGATTAATAAAAATCCCACAGATGAAGCCTCACCAGAAACCTTGTTTGAAACTGAAGGTGGATTTCGTTCTGCTTTAGATGGTGTTTACGGAGCCATGAAAGAAGATTTTCTGGGCTATAACTTCTGTATACTGTCTATCCCGGAAGCCATCAATGATGATGTTATTGCCGGGGACCCAATGGGATTTACCTTTGAAGGTACGCATGCTGATATTTATCCCTTGGATTATGATCCTACAGAATTTCAGTTGGAGGGATTTTGGAAAATCGCTTACGAAGCTATTAATAATGCCAACACGATAATTAAGTACGGTAATGGAAGTCCTTTAAAAAGCAAAGACAGATACATTGCCGAAGCTTTGGCACAACGAGCATTATTACATTATGATCTGTACCGATTTTTTGCGCCTGCATACAATCAGTCAAAAGATGCTTTAGCAATACCTTATCGTTTTGAAAATGATGCTTTATTGGCCGAAAAAGCCCGAAACACTAATGCTGAAGTGATTGAATGGATTATCAAAGATCTTGAATTGGCTATTGAAATGGCAGATAACGAAGAAAACTCATATCGTTTATCCAAAACAGCTATGCAAGCTTTATTAGCTCGCATATGCCTGGAAACACAGCAATATGATAAGGCCATATTAAATGCCAAAGAAGCTCTGAAAGATACTCGCTACGGTTTGGACATGGATGAACAAGCCTTAACTAATCAATGGCGACAAGATGAATCAGATGAGATTATTTTCCGCATACGTTTTGACGTAGCTGACAAAGGTTATAATGCTGCAGTACTAGCCATTCCGGTGTATTTTAGTTTTCCTTACTATGTATCTGATGATTTGATTAATTTGTATGATCAGGCCAATGATCTGCGTTTTAACTTATTTTTTGAACAAGATCCGATGGGATCAGGTGCCTATTACCCGGAAAAACATGTTGGTATGCGGACAGCAGATTACGATGCTTTTAACCCTGGTTCTATCGATGTGAAATACATTCGTGTTCCTGAGTTATACCTGATTCTGGCTGAAGCCAGTGAAAGAAATCAGGATGGGATAGATCATACTGAGGCTCGTAATAACCTGAATGCTTTACGTAATGCCCGTGGTTTAGGTGATTTCTCTGGCACGGATGCCGAATTGTTAGATGAAATAATGGACGAAAGACGTCGAGAATTGGCTTTCGAAGGTTTCCGCTTTACGGACTTAAAACGTCTTGGCCAAGGATTTACTCGTCCTGATGGATCAGGATTAGAGGCAAACCATGGACGTTTTGCCTTACCAATCCCAAAATTGGAAATCGATCGTTCAGGTATTGAGCAAAATCCGGCTTATAAATAAAATGTGTGACTAAATATGGGGGTGCTACAATTAGCATCCCTGTGTTTCTAAAATTAATATTCGATGACAAAACGATATTTGGTATTGCTATGCAGTACCCTATGGTTTGTATTGGGTGTATTTTCCCAAAATAGGACAACAGAGCCAGCGGCTGACAAAATTGTGTTAACCAACGTCACTATTGTAGATATGTGTAGTGAGAATCCTCGTATTGGTAATATTTTGATTGAGGGTAAGAAGATTGTCTCAATAGATTATAATAGCAATACCGAATATAAGGATTGTGAAGTCATTGATCTGACAGGCAAATTCATTATACCCGGTTTGATAGATGCACATACGCACATAGCAACCATGACTTTTGATAAACGTGAGGAAAGGAATGCATATACTCAACAGTTATTGAGGCAGATGATAGAAGGAGGTGTAACATCAATTCGTGATATGGCTGGTGATGCGCGCCTATTAGCAGAGTTTAAAAGAGCCAGTGCCCTACAAGAGATTGCAGCACCCAATATTTATTACGCCGCATTTATGGCCGGACCGGATTATTATGAGGGGAATGATCGTGAAGGACGTTCAGTAGCCGGGTGGCCTGATCAATATGCGCCATGGTTGCAGTGTGTGACTGATGAGACAAACCTGACAGAGGCAGTCGCTCAGGCAAAAGGTTGTGGTGCTTCAGGCCTGAAACTATATGCCAGTTTGGATGCTGAATTAGTAAAAAAGATTACGGATGAAGGCAAGCGTCAAGGTATTGGTGTATGGAGTCACGCCTGCGTCATGTCTGCCAAACCAAGTGATGCTGTTGAAGCAGGTGTTGAGGTTATATCACATGCAGAAATGTTGAAGTGGGAGCAATGTGAATCCTTATCCACGAAAATGTTTGACAATTATGGTAAGTATTATGGCAAAATGAAGTTTGATTTTCCAGAGCTGGAGGAAGTATTCAACCAAATGACTGAAAAGAAGATTATCCTGGATGCAACCTGTTATCATGGTACGGTAAATGGTATGGAAGAAGCAGCCATATTCACAAAGAAAGCTCATGCGATGGGCGTTAAGGTAGCGGCTGGCACCGATTATTTTACAGATCCGGATAAAAAGAAGTTGCCTTTTATCCATGAGGAAATGCAAACCTTAGTGGAACATTGTGATTTTACGCCTTATGAAGCATTACGTTCGGCTACCATAATAGCCGCTGAAACCTTTAAAAAACACGCTGAGATCGGCACCATTGAAACAGGCAAAATGGCCGATTTACTTATTCTGGATGCCAATCCACTGACTAATATTAAGAATACAACAAAAATTGCCTTTGTGATCAAAGAAGGTGTCATCTATAAAAAGTAACTAACATGAAATATGTCTTTTTTATTTTAATAGCAGCCCTTACTGTTTCATGCTTAAATAAAGCAGATAAAGAAATTGATAAAGTTGAAGAGTTTAATTATTCAATTGATTTAAATGTTTCTGGTTTAAGAGGTCCGGTCATCCTATTGGATAGAACCACCTTTGAGCCTGTAAAAACAGTCTATTCGCGGAATGAGAGTTTTAAAATGGAAGGAACACTTCCCATGGATAAAATGCACGCTACCTTTGTCTTACACTTTCCTTCGAAATATTCAAATCCCTATTTTTACCCAACCTCCGAAGCTTGTGCCATTAATTTTTGGATGGACAGGGAAACAAAAATTGTAGCCAACTATGATTCGTTGTTGTTTGCTGATGTTAGCAACATACACACCAATGCTGTTGAGACTTTTAAAGATAAATACCTGCCTTCTGTAGTTGAGTTTGATGAATTCAATATGGAGAGCCTTAAAGTATCCGAACGTAGAAGTGAGAAGGAACAAATTGCCTATGCCAGCAAAGGAAATGCCTTATTAGAGAAAGTAAGAAATGAGTTGTTGGCAAAAACAGGCAATTTTTTGTCTTCAGAAGAGATGGCTGTTATATTAGCTGAATGGGGAGGACAGCTTGGTGTTGAGAAACTAGATTCATTAGGCGATTTATTATCTCCTGAAGTTAAAGAATCAGCTGCTTATGCACGAGTCATTGCCATAAGTGATTACATAAAAAAACAGTCAACCCCACCAAGTTTGAAAGTAGGTGATCGGGCACCCATGTTTAGTTTACCTGATGAGAAGGGTGATCTTCATGAATTATCAGGTTTTAAAGGTAAATACCTTGTTATTGATTTCTGGGCATCCTGGTGCGGACCATGTAAAAAGGAAATGCCATTTATGAAAGAGCTTTACCATAAATACCATGAGCATGGATTGGAAATGCTGGCCATTTCAACTGATCAGGAAAGAGGTGAATGGATTGAGGCCATAAACAAACTAAACATGCCCTATCTGCAATTGCACGATAATAAGCATGAAGCAGCCGACAGTTATTTTGTAAAAGGCATACCATGTGTTTTATTGCTTAATCATGAAGGAACCATTGTAGCCATAGAGCGGGGTGAAGCGCTTGAAGAAAAGATTAAAGAAGTTCTGAATATAAATAGCTAAGTGATGATCAGATTTGTAAGTGTCCTGTTGCTGTCGATTGTAATTTACAATGCGAATGCTCAATCAAAAGACTTATTTCTAAAATTATGGAATTATAAGGAACAGGTTGAGTTAAGTGAAAAAGCATCGCAAAAACTGTCGGTGTTTAATGATGAACTTAAGGGAATTAAAAAGAACATCGACCTGAAAGAAAAGGAGTATTATAGTGTGACTACTTCAACACCGGAATTGAAAAAGGAAATCATTGCCTTGTATTCACAAAAGCATCAGCTTATTAACTCAATTAAGCAAGATGCACTAGAGTCAAAAGATGAGGCCATGTTCTTAGAGTTGATTCAATTTGTTCGTCCTGCTGATTTAAGAGAGCTGTTGGAATTTGAACAGCTGGGTGAGGAACGTGCAGCGACCTATAAAGAGTGGTTGAACAATATTGCACCAACTGAAGTAGGTACAAAATTTCAACACTTTACCTTAAATGATGACAATGGAAAGAAGGTGAATACCAAAAAAATGAAAGGACAGGTATTCTGGATTGATTCATGGGCATCAAAATGCGCACCTTGTATTAAGAAGTTAAAGCAAATGAAGCCTGTATATGAGCAGTATCATAAAAAGGGCTTTGAAATTATAGCCATTAGCTGGGATTATCAGCAATCGGGTTATATGAAAAGCCTGGATGAAGCAACGAAAGATTGGAAAAAGGCCTTAGATCGTTACGAGTTTCCCTGGATTAACGTGTTTGATGAAGGTGATAAAGTGATGCAAGAGCAGTTTTCATCTGTTGGTAAAAATATACTTGTGGATGAGGATGGTGTAATTATTGGCTTTGATTTAAAGCCCATTGAAATTGAAGCGATTCTTAAAGACAAGTATTAGAATAGTATAAAATGGTTTGTTCAATAAGTATGCATTACATGACAGGTCACTTCCGACTTGATTGATAAAATAGCTTTACTACAAAGCTTCATTCTTCAGAATGTGGTCTTTTTAGTTTTCACCCAAACAGCTTGGGCAGTACTACCCAAACTGTTTGGGCTATACTACCCAGGTTGCTTGGGCTTACCAGCCCAAAGAGTTTGGTCTTATAAGCCCAGGGTATATGGACTTACCTGCCCAATTTGTCTAGGCATAAAAAAGCCTGACCGAAAGCTGGACTCTTAAGTATCAAAGTCGTTACGCTGGGACTAAATCGTTAAGTAATCAATAGTCGAGCGCTTCTGCTTTAATAACAGTAGATCCTTTACCAATGGTACGTTCAGCAATCTGTTCGCTGAAGACATATGTTTGATAAATATATTGATTTGCCGGATTAATGATATTCCCGGGATTATTGTTTTGATCAGATTGTTTAATCGATAAACCGCAGTATTAAAAAAATATTTAATCTTTGTACCGCAAATAACACTTTAATGGACGAGGGGCAACTATTTAAACAATTTAAGAGCGGTAACAAACAGGTATACAAAAGCGTGTTTGACCAGTACTTTATGGCTCTTAAAGGTTTTGCGAAGCGTTTTATTGAAGATGATGATGCCTGTGATGACATTGTGCAGGATGCGTTTGTTGGTTTATATAACAAACGGAGTGAAATCAAAGATATAAAAGCAATTAAAGGTTATTTGTACTCGGGAGTTAGAAATGGCTGTTTGAATTATCTCAGAAACAATAAAATAAAAGGTTCGCATCACGAAAATATTCAGGAACTATCATCGTCTTGGTATTCTGAAAATTATATTATTGAAGAGGTGTATGCAGAACTTTATCAGGCTATAAAAGGTCTTACCAGGGCTCAGCGTGAAGTGGTGGTTATGAGTATGAATGGACTGTCTAATCCTGAAATAGCCGAAGAACTGGATGTAAGTGTTAATACGATAAAAACCCTAAAGAAAAGAGCCTATTCTGAGCTCAGAAGTAAATTAAAGGGCATACACTGGGTACTTCTTCTCCTGCTATCGTAAGTCAAATAAGATTCTTCTTTTGGATATAATTAAGAGATACGATCTTTATTGGTAATGCGTCAATAAAGATCGCATCCCTAACAACTGTTCAAATTAAAATTTTCAACTTTTTGTCACCCAGTTTTAAAACTGATGTTTCTCAGATATAAACAAGACAAGAAGTATGCATTATCAAGATCCGGATATTTCAAAATTAATCAGCGGCTTTGCCAAGGGTACTTTAAGTAGTCTGGAGAAAAAGCAGTTGGATAAATGGTTGCTCGATAAACAACACCGTCGTTTATTTAACAAGGCACTTGAGAAGGAAAAAATCTTAAAAAAGAGCTTTGAATACGATCGTTATGAGAGTGAAAAGGTTTGGGATAAGCTTGATAAGCAACTTTTCGCTAAAAACATGTATATGCAATGGCTGAAATATGCAGTGGCAATAACGCTGCCCTTGTTATTAGCCGTTAGTGTATTTTACCTATCTGATACATCTCAATCAGATGTACATAGTCATACGATTACACCAGGGGTAAAAAAAGCCACTTTATTTTTGAGTGATGGAAGTGCAGTTGAATTGGATAAAGAAAAGACCAATAAGGTTATAGAAGATGGTCAGCTTATAGGTGTTGATACATTAAATTCTCTTCAATATATACATGGTGAGGTAACTAAAGAGGTATTCAATACCTTAAAAATACCTGTTGGAGGTGAATACAATCTAAAACTAAGCGACGGAACAGTTATCTGGTTAAATTCGGGTTCGGAACTTCGCTATCCGGTTAATTTTGTGAGTGATAAACGTGAAGTTTACATTACAGGTGAAGGCTTTTTTGATGTGGCACATGATAACAATAAACTTTTCATTGTACATACTAAAAATGCAGATATAAGGGTCTACGGTACACGATTTAATGTAATGAGTTATGATGATGACATCTTAGAGCAGGTAACCTTAGTTGAAGGAGAAGTTGGTGTGATTGTAGATAAGCAGCAAACTGTGCTTGCTCCCGGGCAGCAGGCCGAACTGTTAATTAAAAACAGCAAGCTTGAAATAAAAGAGGTGGACACATCTTATTATACAGGATGGGTAGATGGAGTAATGAAATTCAAAAACATGCCATTAAAAGAGTTGTCTAAACGAATTGCCCGATGGTATGATGTAGATTTTTACTTTGCTAATAATAATGTTGCGGAGTTTGGCTTTTCAGGTAAGTTTGATCGCGACTGTGATTTTAATTTATTAATGGAATTATTGGAACGAACAACCAATGTGAAAATCGAAATTGATGGAAGAACCGTTGTAGTGAAGGAAGTTCAATAAAGCCAAAGAGTGCTACCAACACCCTTTGGCCTGTAAAATCAAATAATTGGGTATGTCTGTGGAAAGTGTTACCCAATAGTATTAATTCTTAATTACAAAATTATGAAAAAAAATCGTATGTGGTGTACGAAAGATTTACGATGTAGTTTGCCACGTAAATTGTTGTTAATTATGCGGATAAGCTTTTTATTATTATTTGCTTTTTTAATTCAGGTGTCGGCTACAAGCCTGGCGCAAAAGGTGGTAGTTAAAAACAACAACCTTACCTATGAGCAGTTATTTGACCTAATTGAATCACAAACTGGTCTGCGAACTTTTTCAAGCAGTAACGAAATTAACCTCGATGATAAAATCGAAGTTAAAAGCAGTACTTACGAGCTGGATGAATTGCTTAGAAAAGTGGTAGGAGAAGCTGGATTAACTTACGATTTGATTGATAATTATATTGTTGTAAGGCCCTTGAACTCCAGTGAAAGAGCAGCAATAATTAAAAGCCAGCAACAATCCGAAAAGAAAATCACCATTACCGGAACCGTTATGGATGAAAAAGGAGAGCCACTGCCCTTCGCCGCTGTGTGTTTTAAGGGTACTACAACTGGTTGTGTGTCTGCTGTTGATGGGTCTTATGAGTTGGAAGTGCCAAGTGAAGAAGGATTAGTATTAGAGGTTTCAAGTTTAGGGTTTAAGACACAAACGATAGCTGTCGATGGAAGAACGGTTATTGATATTGTTTTAATTTATGAAATTCAAGGTATTGATGAAATAGTTGTGACGGGTTTTACTCAGATATCCAGAGAAAGAACATCAGGATCATTTGGTAAGTTGGATAAAGAATTAATAAATAAACCAGCTGCAGACATCTCGGAACGTTTGGTTGGTGTACTACCAGGTGTTCAGCAGATTGTTGATGCTGATGGCAATAAGCGTTTTGAGATAAGAGGACAGTCATCATTAAATTCAGGATATGGTGGTGTTGCTACTCCTCTGATTGTTGTAGATGGTTTCCCTATTGAAGGCGAATTAGAAAGTATTAACCCGAATGATATTGAGGATGTGACTGTTTTAAAAGATGCCGCTGCTGCATCTATATGGGGTGCGCGTTCGGGTAATGGTGTAATAGTGATAACAACTAAAAAAGCCAAAGCAAATCAAAAAACCAATGTCGAATTTAGTTCTTTCTGGCGTTTTCAATCGAAGCGTAATTTGGAAGAAGAATTAAATCGTATCAGTTCAGTAGATCAGATTGAATTTGAGAAATTCACATGGTTGACTAAAAATGATTTTGGATCACCAGCTTATTTATATTGGTGGCGTTTACCTGGAGATAATGCCAATGACATTGCGAAGGCTCGTTTGTCAGCAACACAGACAGCATTGAATGAGTACCGAATAGGTAATATAAGCAAGGATGATTTAAATGATGTTTTGTCGAAGTACAAATCAATAGATAATACACAGCAGATTAAAGATCACCTGTTACAGAACCCCTTCACCCAACAATATAATTTGGCCATCTCAGGTGCTTCGGAAAAAATGCGCAATCGTTTTTCATTAATGTTTGAAGATAGTAAGACTGATTATAAGGGAGATGATAAGCAGAAATACATGGTTAACTATAAGATGTCTTATAATTTCACTGATAAAATTAGACTTGATATCAATACAAATTTCAATTATCAGGATGATACTTACAATGGTTCTAATTCCAAGATTTATGGTACTGCTTCACCTTTCCAGGATGCCATTAGTGTTGCACCATATCAAAATTTGGTTAATAGTGATGGTTCATTGGCACGTTGGACAAATGGTCCAATTAGTACCTGGGGACCTTTCCAAAAAGAATCAGGTATTTACCAGCCTAATTTTGATCGTTACCTGGATAAAAGCAAATATTCATATGACGATTGGACATACAATCCAATAGAAGAGATTAATGCTCGTGATTTTAGGGCTAAGACCTTACATACTCGTATCAATGCCGGAATCAATGTTAAATTATTGCAAGGTTTAGATATTGATTCGAAATTTATGTATGAGATGTATGACTATAAAGCGACTGAGCAACATTATCAAAACTCTTTTGAAGTGAGGATGATGGTTAATCAAACATCAGGTGGTACTTTCGATGATGCTTTAGTGGGGAATGTAGTTGCAAATCTACCTAAAGGTGATTTTCTTGATCAATACGATAAGACCGTTAAAGCCTGGAATTGGAGAAATCAACTGAACTATAACAGAACGTTCGAAAAGCATCAAATCAGCTTTTTGATAGGACAGGAAGTTAGCCGTCGCTCAACAGATATTTGGGTAGCACCAAGAGCTTACGGTTTTGATGATGATAGAGGTACAACGGAGGTATTACCTAATGGTTTTGGTAATAATGCTTCGAATTATTTATATCATTCATTATATAAATGGTGGGGTCGTCCTTATCGTATTACATCCCCTTATCCAATAAATACAGGTGCTCGGTTATCTTCTTCTTACAATGGTTTTCGCAGTACTTCAGTGCCTGGCTATTTAAACGATGTTTATTTTTCATTGTATAGTAATTTTGCTTACACTTATAACGAAAAGTATAGTTTAACAGGTTCAGTACGAACAGATGCTTCGAATTTTATTTCGTCAGATCCTAAATACCGTTGGTCACCTTTCTGGTCTGTTGGAGGTAACTGGCAGGCACATAAAGAATCATTTTTGAAAGATGTATCTTATTTAGATAGATTGGCATTGCGTATGAGTTATGGTTTTAATGGTAATCCTAATAAATCAACATATGCAAAGACAGTTGTCAATGTGAAACAGGTTAGAGATCCAGATGCCGGTGAATATGCTACCAACATATTTAATGGATACGGTAATCCATCTTTGAGATGGGAGCTTATTGGACAATTCAATGCTGGTATTGATTACTCTTTATGGCTGGGCAAATTATATGGTCGTCTGGAATATTACAACAAAAAAAGTGAAGACCTGGTAGCGCCGATTAATTTACCATCTTATCAAGGAACTATTTCAGCTCAGATCAATGCGGTAGAGATGCGCAATTCCGGTATAGAAATTGAAGTGGGTACAACATTGCCTATCAAGGATAATGATATTGTATTTTCTGGTAATGTGAATTTTGCTTATAACGACAATGAGATAACGAAATTATATTCAAAACCAGCATATGTAACTTCATTGGCAAAAGGTGCTCCTGATTCATATTTGGAAGGCTATAATGCTAACACACTTTGGGCATACAAATATGCCGGTATGGAAGATGGTATTCCATATATTAAAGACAAAAAGGGAAATAAGCACAATGCTACCGATATCTATTCTTTAGAGGGTGAATCAATTGATCACACCTATGATCAGGGCGTATTGGTGGCTCCTTACATTGCAGGTTTAAGTTCGAATATCAAGATTTATGATTTCGATTTATCATTTATTATCACTGGTAAGTTTGGTCATGTATTTCAAAGGTCTACATTTGATTTTGATTTGATCAGAGATAACCAGTCAGTAAGTAAAACTTATTATGAGGCATTAGATGCTGATCCAAATGAATTTATACCGTTACCAAGCGAGGGTTATCATGAATACATTGATTATGTATATGATGTTGCTTCGAAATTGGATTACAGGACAGCTGATGCATCTCATATTCGTTTTCAGGAAATCAACCTGAGCTACCATGTGCCACAGACTTTACTTGAAAAAACAGGACTAAAGAATTTCAAACTTTTTGGTCAAGTAAATAATGTAGGCACTATTTTGTTCAATGATTATGATGAAGATCCTGAATATGGATTTTACAAGCCTCGGGCAGTATTCACATTTGGTTTAAAAACTAATTTCTAATGAACATGAAAAAAATGAAGTATTTAAATAGTGTCTATTTTGCGATATTATTAATCTTTCCAATTGTAAGTGGTTGTGAAGATATGTTAGAGGAGATTCCAAGCAAACAGCAGGAAATTATACCGACAAAAATTGAATACTTAAACGGTTTCCTTGTTGATAAAACTGCACAAAGCCTTGTTGTAGAAGCGCAAATACTCATGAGCGACGATTATGTGCCTCTTAAAACATTTCAGAAGAGAGAATCTAGTCATTATACTCAAGCATTAGCACAGATGCCAATGACCTGGAGCATGAATATTTTGAGTGAAACACAATATGAATATGGACCATGGAAATATTGCTATAATCAAATATATTTGGCTAATACCATGTTGGAATATATTCCGGAAGTTAGTGGCACTAAAGAAGAAAAGGCACGTACAGGTGCAGATGCGCATTACTGGAGAGCTTTAAATCATTTCTATCTAATTACGAATTATGCTCTTCCATACGGAAATAATGGTTCTAATCGCTCAGCATTAGGTGTACCTCTGAAAAAAGATACTAATCTGGAGAATTTCCCTAACAGATCATCTGTAGGTGAAGTATATGATTTCATACTTAATGAATTGCAGTTAGCTGAAGATTACTTGAAAGATCAACCACTCCAAGTTGCTGAAATAGGTAATGTAATGCAATGGCGTGCCAGTGCACCGGCATTATATGCTTTATATGCTCGTGTATACTTGGCTATGGGTGATTTTGCTAATGCGCTAAAATATGCACAAAAAGCTTTAGATAACAATGGAGAAGCACGACTGGTTAATTATGCTACCGAAATGAGTTATGCGGCAGAGATGGAGTTTGAAGTTATAGTTTATGAAGAGGAAGGTGTTGAAACAAAAGAAGTGGTTAAATATCCAATTACAGCTAGTCAAACCTTTGGTTATTATGAGTGGAAAGAAAACTATTATAAGCGAACAGCTCATATGCCTTCATCATTGTGGCAGGTGCCAAGTGATGATTTTATTGCATTGTTTGGTGCTGATGAGGCAACGCGTGAGCTTGATTTGAGATACAAATATTATTTTATTGATAATTATTCATATACAGAATCAAGTTTTAGAGGTGGCACTGATTCTGAAGGTACTTTTACGCCGGCTGAAAAGCTAGGAGTTTGGGAAGGACGTGAAGATATTGGTCCTTCTGTTTCAGAGATGTATCTGATAAAGGCAGAGTGTCAGGCAAGAGCCGGTAATTTTAAAGATGCTGAAACAACGATTAATCAGTTACGAGCTCATCGTTTTGATGTTTCTGTTGGAGCATCGGTTATGAATTTAACGTTTACAAGTGTTGAAGATGCTGTGAGGAAGATTTTAAATGAACGTCGTAGAGAGATGCCATTCTTTTTTAGATGGAATGATATGGCGCGTATTGCAGGATATGGTGAAGCAACAACTTATCTTCCAGAAACTGTTACAAGGGAATTTTATGAGTTTACTACAAACCAGGTATTCACCGATAAACCCAAAACATTTACTTTTAGTCCTGGAACGGATATTCAAAAATTTGCTTTTCCGCTACCTAATAAGGATATAGAGCAAGTAGCAGTCTATGGTGTGATAATGAAACAAAACGAATATCCATCAGATCAATAAAAAACACATTAAACGCTCTCTTACAAAGAGGGCGTTTAATCCATTAAAGAACCTCATGATTGTTATGATAAAAAATAAATAGTTAGATATGATAAAACGAGCATCAATAGCTATTGTAGCAATATGCTTATGCATGATTTTTCTAAACTGTGCATTTGATATTAAGAAGCCTAATGATCTTATAAAGATGCGACTGATTCAAAATACTAACATTCCCGGCGCACCATTATTGAGTCAGCCAGAGCTTTTAACAGGCACACGTCAGCCAATACGCATCGATAAACATGGATTACTATATCCGGTTTTTTTTGATTGGAATAAGGACGGTAAAAAAGATTTGATGTTAGGAGAGTTTGAGACTGGTGAGACAGGTTCTAACATTAAAGTTTATTTGAATGAAGGATCTGAAAAAACACCATCTTTCACGGGAGATTTCTTTTATGCAACTGATGTTAATGGTGATACAATAACTAATCATCAATGGTGCTGTATTGGCATCCATCCGCGTATTGTAGATATGAATGATGATGGTTATCCTGATCTCTTATCAGGTCAATACAATCCTGGTTTAATCTCTATGTGGAAAGGTTCTCCAGAAGGTTTTCGACCGCGCGAATTTATTCCTCAGGAAGGATATGTGAAAGATAAGCAACTCAAATATAGTTGTGAACCGTGGAATCCTGAAGCTAATTCCTATTGGAATTACACATCCGTTGATTTTGCTGATTTTAATAATGATGGTTTGAAAGATGTATTTATTGGTGGTACAGATGGTTTTCGTGTTGCTTTAAATGTAGGAACAAAAGAAGAACCTGCTTTCGGCTTAAGAAAATACCTATACCATGTTAATGGCGACAGATTAAATATAGAAAAGCCTTCTGAAGAAGAAATAAAAGTATTAAAAAGTAGAGGTCAATATCCAAATATGTCAGGTGTTCACAAAGGTTATATAACACCAATTGATTGGGATAATGATGGTGTCTTGGATTTGCTTGTCACTCATGAATATGATACCGAAGGTCACAATGCCATTGAATTTTTTCGCGGTGTTAATACAGATAAAGGATTGCGTTTCATGCAGGGCAAACCTTTATTTACAGAAAAAGGGGGACGTAAAGCAATGCCTGGTTGCCAGCCTATGATCACGGTAACAGATTACAATAATGATGGTATTAAAGACATAATTATGGGACTCTCCATACCAACTGTTAATAGTGATGAAATTGCTCTGGAAATTGCCTGGAGATGGATTGAAGAAATGGGAATCGAAATGCCAGGAAAAGATGCTGGTCGCAATATTAAATATGCCGGGGGGCTTGATAGTGCTATAAAAGAGATTGAAACTGATACAAGTGGTTTTAAACGTAAATATTACATGGGTAATCTTGAAGATTATAAATACCTTACATTACGCCATCGTGGTTATGTCTTTGTTTTTTATGGACAGAAGAATAAGGAAAAAGCTATTGCCAATAAAATAAATGCGTGGGAAGCTGTTAAAAATACAATAATTAAAAATGAACAGTCGAAAACAAGTAAATTAGATGGTCCTGTCAACTATTCAATTATTTTTCCAGAGCGAATCAATTATAAAGAAGAAATGGAATTAATGGTTGAGTTTAAACTTGAGGATGATTGGTATCTTTATTCGGATAATACATCCAATATAGCTAATGGATTTATTCCAACTATGATTAATGTTGATTTTGATTATAATAAAGTGCAGAAACTTGGTGATATAGTTAAACCGGAAGAGCAACCGAAAGGAGGTATGTTTATTTACAATGGTGATAAGGTAGGCTTTATACAAAAATTTAAGCTTAATCGACCTACTAGGGAGGAATATCAAAATCCTGATTTTGAACCACCAACAGAAATTAATGTGAAAGTTGGTATTAAATTTCAGTCTTGTAACAGTACAATGTGTTTACCTCCCCAGGAAGTTACTGAATCATTGGAAGCTATTATTCATACATTTTAAAGCGATTTTAATGATTGATACATGTTTTTTATGCTGAAACGAAAAATCTGGGTAAAGGGTAGGTATTCAGCTTAATTTATAGACCAGTAAAAGTTCAAGAATGAAACAGAAGAAGAAAAATGCCGAATCAAAAAATAAAAATATTAAACGTATTATCGTAAGAAGTATTTTTTCTCTGCAGCCAGTTAGGCCTATCTTTTTATAAGATAGGTCAGAAAGTTGAAACTCAAAAGTTTGCCAAAAGTAACGTGAAGCTGCCAGAGCAGTATAAAGGAAGTAAAAAGATGGAGTGGAGTTATAACACCATGAAAGCCATAGAAAAAGGAGAAGAACTAAAGCCTTTAGCTCCAGGTATGTAGGCACAGTTTATTCGTTATAATCAATCTTTACAGTTGGGTTCTCGATTTAGCAATTGTAAAGGTTCGCCCGGTAAGTGCCAATTACCGGGCTTACTGTTTCTAATTGTCAGTAAAGATGTTCTATAAAGGGGGAGTATTTTTACTCAACAGGTCTCATTCTTCGGAATGGGACCTTTTTAGTTTATACGCAAGAATCTTGAAAAAAATAGTTAGTACTATATTCAATTAATAGTACTAACTATATACATCAAATAGTTCTAACTATACACGATTGATAGTAGTAACTATATGCAGTCAATAGTTACTACTATATACGATCAATAGTTTACTGAACAGAGGTTAAGTCAGTTAGTAATCTTCCGGAACGCAATCTTTTAGTGTTTTGAAAGATGGTTCTTACTTCCACCTGAAAAGTACCATCTGTCAATGCTTCAGGAACAAAGAACATCAATTCAGAAGGTTTGTTTTTTACCACATTAGTAACTTTTGTTTCCGAGTTATCAGCAGCAATAAAGAAAATACCTTGTTGTGCGTCTTCTTCATCAAACTTTAAGTGGGAACCTTTAATCGAAATAATCTGACCCGGTGAGAAAGACTCGTTAATCACATTGTTTTTAAGATCAGTGAATCGTTGAATAACCGGTCGAGGTGAAGTGATATCCACCTTTTTAAGCTCAATGTCAGAAACGATGCTCTTTAGCCTGCTACCGGCATTTAAGTTTAATTTGACAGAGTGTCGTGCCGGATCAAAACCATCTTCATCATCAGTAAACACACCGCTCACACTGGGATAAATCTTGAAGAGTTCCGTAATAA
>NZ_CEXQWX010000019.1:53145-54841 GCF_982718395.1 Carboxylicivirga sp. | reverse complement strand
CGAAATAGTTTAACCTTTAGAAAACAAGTCTTTTAGGTTTTTAGACAATCTGACGTTAATCGCGCGGAACATTTTTATCCTCAGGAAAACGTTCCTTGTATTCTTTCCAGAATAGTTTAACATCGGTTTTCATTTCTTTATGCAAAATTAATATTCCAAATAAATTTGGTATGGTCATTAGTGCTATTGTAATTCCTGACAAGGTCCAGATAATTGTTGTGTCAATGAACGATGCAATGAAGAACCCGATCACATATATAAAATGGTACCAAATCACATATTTTGATCCCCATAAATAGGTTACTGCTCTGTCTCCATAATAGGACCATGAAATTGCTGTGGAGAATGCAAACAATAATAAACCTATCGAAACAATATATTGTCCCCAATGGCCAAACCAGCTTTTAGTAAAAGCTACAGCAGTTAAAGGTGCACTATGAATCAATGATTTTCCTTCAATTGTTATTTTATTGTCTGATGATCTTGAAAATTGTGCCTTGATTCTTTCCCACAGTGAAAGCTCCTCGCCTTTAACCTGAATTTTACCTTTAATAACTTCCAGAGAGCCATTATACAATCCAACACCTTGCTTAACCACAACCTCTTCAGCTAAAGAACGAGCGTGAATAAGTGATACAGGTGTAATAATATGACCATTCTTTATGCTTAATTCTCCCGTATAGGGTTCAATTTCTTTTTTACCACTAATGTGCTGAGCAAGAGTTGTTCGGCCAGCATCATTTTGATCGTTTACCGAAATAGTATTGATAACTTCGAGGTCAGATAATTGAAAGCGGTTTTCAAGTTTTTCACTCCACACACCTGAAGATAGTAGTACAAATCCCGTAAGGGTACATATAATAATGGTATCGATAAAAGGCTCTAAAAGAGCAACTAAACCTTCAGAAACAGGCTCATGTGCTTTTGCAGCTGCATGGGCAATTGGTGCCGACCCCTGCCCTGCTTCATTCGAAAATAAACCCCGGTTAACTCCACGGTTAAAGGCATAGGCAATACTTGCACCTAAAAATCCACCAGTAGCTGATGAACCTGTGAAAATATCTCCAACCACAGCTTGCAATGAAGGCCAGATGTTTTCGTAGTTATATAATATAACGGCCATTGCTCCAATAAAGTAGATAAGAGCCATGGCGGGAACCAAACGAGAAGTTACTTTCGCAATTCGCTTAATTCCTCCAATAATTACAAACCCTAATAAGATGGCAAGTACAATACCTGTTACCATATGAGGTATGCCAAAGGTTGAAAACAGAGAGTTTGAGATACTATTTATCTGAGGTAAACTACCTGTTCCAAATGATGAAAGAACTGTAGCTATGGCAAAAATCCCTGCAATCCAATAACCTGTATTAATAACCTTTCCTGAAGATGTTTTGATGTTGAGTCGTTTACGCATAAAATACATCGGACCACCGGCAATAGAACCATCCTCAGCTTTTTCACGATATTTATGTGAAAGAGTTACCTCGACGAATTTAGTCGTCATACCAAACAAAGCGGTAACCAGCATCCAGAAAAGTGCAGCTGGTCCACCTAAATGCACAGCAAAAGCAACACCTGCAATATTTCCTGTTCCGACCGTACCAGATAAAGCTGTTGTTAAAGCCTGAAAATGCGATGTATCGCCTTCATCATCCTCTTTGTGGGGTAGGGAAATCGGATGACTCATGCCCTC
>NZ_CEXQWX010000019.1:0-53135 GCF_982718395.1 Carboxylicivirga sp. | reverse complement strand
CCCTTACAATTCTAATGGCATATTTAAAGAAACGAACTTGAGGAAATTTTAAATAGATTGTAAAAAAGACACCGGTAAGTAATAGGAATAAGACAAACCAAAAGTGTCCACCAATGTATGAATCAATTAGTTTCAAAAACTCGTTTAATGCCTGCATAGATTATGGATTGTAATTTCAATATTGAAGATTGTTACAAATATTGTTTTTGGACCTGATATAACCAAATTTATAGGGATAATTCACGAAAAAACATCAGTACTTACAATGCCTTTTAAATTCAATTCAGCGATTATTGATGATCATCAAAAATAAATTACTTTTGTTTGGTTAAAATTGAAGCATGGATAAACCTAACACCAAAAAGTTTGCTGAATTATTCAAAGAAGATGCTGTTTGGGGAGAGCACGAAGTAATTAAATTCAGGTGGGTGCTTATTGCCCTTATACTGATTTTTATAGGCTATATCTATTATTCGGGAGATACTGACCGGGCACTAACTTCTCTCTTATTAGCCAGCATATACATTTTTTATAATGCAATCTTAAACATTCTTTTACGCAAATACGGCAGTGCTACCTGGATACGTTTTTTATCTGCAACCATTGATATTTCTATTCTTACCGTTCATATATTTAACTACTCCTTTTTATTTAAACCTATTGCTGTAACTACAGCAGCGTCAGTTTTTTTATATCCGGTTTTGATATTACTCTCAGTATTGAGATATGATAAACGTTTGGTAATTTTTTCTGCTTTATATTCGGTTTTTTGTTTCAACTTGATTTATTATATCCGGTTTCCATACATTGAACAAGAGCTTTTTGAGCAGGTAGCTTCTGCCGATTGGGCCGGACAGATTTATAAAAGTGCTTACTTTCTGGTAATGGGATATTTTCTATATAGCATCCCAAAAATGATCAACCGAATCAATCAAAAGCACCTGACGACAGTCAATCTCAGGAAGAGTTCGGAACTGAATTTAGCGCTTGAAAAACAAAAAAAGGAATTAGCCATATTACAATTAAGAAAAGAGAAACGCTTAAACAAAAAATTAGCTGATCAAAAAGCCTTAATCGAACATCAGAAAGAAGAACTTCAACAGGCTAACCTTACTAAAGATAAACTGTTTAGTATCATCGGACATGACTTAAAATCACCTTTTTCGGCGCAAACTTCTATTATTGAATTAATACTGTCGGATTATTCACAATATTCGAAAGACGATATTAAGGATATACTTAAAACAATACAACATTCGGCTCATCAGGGACTTGATCTGCTTGGCAACTTACTGGATTGGTCAAAGCAACAAAGCGATTTGATTAAGAAGCAAGTAGCTCCTGTTCGCTTGACAACAATGGTATTAGAAGCAGAAGCAATATTAGCTCACAACATTGCCCATAAGCAAATTGAGTTGGTTAATAATGTGGATCCAATGGTAACTGTTTGTGCAGATGGAAATATGATTAAAACCATACTGCGCAACATATTGTCTAATGCGATAAAATATACGAATAACAGCGGTACTATTTCAATTTTCACCGAAAGCGAAGAGAAGTTTGACCTGCTAAAAATTCAGGATACTGGCATTGGAATGACTGAACAACAAATTGGAAATCTGTTCAATATAGAAAGTAACATTTCAACTCCGGGAACCAATAATGAACCTGGAACTGGTTTGGGACTGTTGTTGTGTAAAGAACTGGCTGAAAAAAATAATGCTCAAATTAGAGTAGAAAGTACAGTAGGCAAAGGCAGTACATTTATTATTGCTTTTCAAAAGCCTGAAACAGAAACCACAGAGCAAAAATAAAAGAGGCTACCAAATACTGATAGCCTCTTACATCAATACGAGTTTCTTTTTAAATATGTATCACTTCGTCATATGCAGCTGCTGCAGCTTCCATTACTGCCTCTGACATTGTCGGGTGTGGATGAACAGCTTTTATAATTTCATGACCTGTTGTTTCAAGTTTACGGGCTGTTACCAACTCAGCAATCATCTCTGTAACATTGGCTCCGATTAAGTGAGCACCAAGTAATTCACCATATTTAGCATCGAAGATAAGTTTTACAAATCCGTCTTTATGACCTGCTGCACTAGCTTTTCCGGAAGCTGAAAATGGAAATTTACCAACTTTTAATTCATATCCGGCCTCTTTGGCTGCATGCTCTGTCATACCTACAGAAGCTACTTCAGGTGAAGTGTACGTACATCCCGGAATATTACCATAATCAATAGGATCTGGGCTATGACCTGCAATTTTTTCAACGCAAATAATACCTTCTGCAGATGCTACGTGAGCTAAAGCCTGTCCTGGCACAATATCTCCTATTGCATATACTCCAGGAGCCGTGGTCTGGTAAAATTCATCTACCTTAACGCGTCCGTTTTCAACCTGAACACCAGCTTCCTCTAAACCAAGGTTTTCAATGTTTGGAGTAATACCAACAGCCGATAAAACAATATCTGCTTCATGGTTTTCTTCACCTTTTTTGGTTTTAATAACAACCTTCACTTTATCACCTGAGGTATCAACCTGTGTTACTTCAGCTTTAGTCATTACTTTGATGCCGGCCTTTTTAAACGATCGTCCTAATTGTTTGGATACTTCTTCGTCTTCAACGGGCACAATATTTGGCATATATTCAACTAAGGTTACTTTTGTTCCAATGGCGTTGTAAAAATAGGCGAACTCACTTCCGATTGCACCAGAACCAACTACAATCATAGATTCAGGTTGTTTATCCAATGTAAGAGCTTTACGGTAGCCGATTACTTTTTCACCATCCTGAGGTAGGCTTGGAAGTTGACGACTTCTTGCTCCGGTTGCCAGTAAGATATGTTCTGCAGAATAAACAGTTTTTTCACCTGCTTCATTAATTACTTCAACCTGCTTATTACCCAAAAGTTTTCCTGTTCCCTGAATTACTTCTACCTTATTCTTTTTAAGCAGGAACTGGATGCCTTTGCTCATGCCATCTGCAACATCACGACTCCGCTTAACCATGGCTTCAAAATCGGCATTTGCTTCACCATTAATACTTATACCATAATCAGCGGCATGTGTTAAATATTCAAATACATTGGCACTTTTCAATAGTGATTTAGTTGGAATACATCCCCAGTTAAGACAGATTCCTCCTAACTCAGATCGTTCAACAACTGCTACTTTTAAACCTAATTGTGACGCTCTGATTGCAGCAACGTATCCACCCGGACCACTTCCGATAACTATTAAATCGTAGTTCATTTTATTATGTTTTACTTTTCTTATTTAGACGAGTTTCAAATAACAAATGTATAAAATTTATAATGCCATAAAAATGACACATCGATTACATAAACAAAATTAGCCGCGAAGAGTTTGGAATAAAACGATAAATATCAAGTATTGGGATTAATAGTTGGTTTGTCCTTCAATCAGAAGACAGTAGTTTAATTTCTAATCGCTTGGGATTTATTAAAATCTAATGCAAATTGTCAAACCAATAATCCTCTGATAACCTTAATACAATACCTAACTATTAGGCACAAAAAAAGGAGGCTATACACCTCCTTCTCTATTTGGATTTATAAATTAATCTCTTAATTTAAAAGCTCTGCAACTTTTGCTCTAAGCTCGTCACCGCGAAGGTTCTTGGCGATGATTTTTCCATCTTTATCTAACAAAACAGTATGAGGTATACCAGAAACAGCGTATAATTTGGCAGCTTCATTACCCCAGCCTTTCAGGTCAGAAACATGGTTCCATGTTAATTTATCATCGTCAATTGCTTTTAACCAGGCATCCTTCTTTTGATCTAAGGAAACACCAAGAACATCAAATCCTTTATCCTTGAATTCAGTATAAAGCTCAACCACATGTGGGTTCTCACGACGGCAAGGACCGCACCAACTTGCCCAGAAGTCAACCAATAGGTATTTCCCTTTAAAGGAAGATAATGAAACAGGATTTCCTTCCACATCGTTCATTGTGAAATCAGGAGCTATTTTACCAACTGCAACAGCCTCAAGCTTTTCAATCTTTTCGCTAACAGCTTTATAGTACGTTGAATTGGCAAGAGTGGCATCCAACATAGCCAATCCTTCTTTCATTTCGTCAATGCTTCCATAACCGAATACATTGGAAACAATAAATGCTGCTGCCGGAGATGTTGGATTAGCTTTTACCACGTCAAGTTGTAATTCTTCAGATTTTTCCTGGTTAGCTTGGTATTCTTCGTAAATAGCTTTTTGTTTAGCTGTATCACCAGCCTGACCGGCTTCACCGTAAGCTTTCTTTAATTCATTATTTTTCTCACCTACTTCTTTTAATGCATCACTTACTGTTTTGTACACATTAAAAACTTCACCACCTGTCACTTCTGCGTCAGTAATGTTTTCCAATGAGCCATTAATAGTATAAGCAACATTGTCAGCAAAGAAATTCACTGTTTTCCTTGTTTCTGCTTCACCTATCATAACTAAAACAGGTTCGCTTAATTCTGTTGAGTAGTTCAATACTCCATCAACAATGTTTAATGTATCCTTCACATTAACACCATCTTTGTCATAAATACTAATTACGACTGTTTTGTCGGCAGCACCTTCCAGCTTACCGCTTAATTTGAATTCAGGCCCTTTAGGCTGACATGATGCCATTACCATTATGGCCGAAATTGCAAATAAAAATAGGTTCTTCATTTGATGAATGTTTTTAGATCGATGAGTCATGTTTTCATGATCTGGGTTGTTTAATACGAGAGTTTAAATATACTTGCACAATTGTTTATATCAAAATGGCGTAATAAAAAAGTCACCTCGTAACAAGATGACTTTTTACTGAATATTTTAGACTACAATCTAGTTAAGAAGCTCAGATAATTTAGCTTCTAAAGCTTCACCTCTTAAGTTTTTAGCAATAATTTTACCTTCTTTATCTAATAAGAAAGTGCTTGGAATACTCTGAATGGCATATGTTTTTGCAACACCTGATTCTTCGTTTGCAATAACCTGAGTCCAGGTAAGACCGTCTTCTTCAATTGCTTTTTTCCATGCAGCTTCGTCGCGATCAACAGACACACTAATGACTTCAAAACCTTTATCTCTAAATTCGTTGAAGGCTTTAACCACATTAGGATTTTCGTTACGACATGGCTTACACCAGCTTGCCCAAAAATCAACTAAAACATATTTACCTCGGAATTTGCTTAAAGTAGCTTCAGAACCATCAACCGTAGGTAAAGTAAAATCAGGAGCTTCAGAACCTTCTGCTGTGGCAGCCTGAGCTTTCTCATACTCTTCAAGTGGTCCTAATAATTCCTTCATTTCAATAAAGTATACATGTTCTGCCATTGCCGGTTCAAATTTGGCAATCAGTTCACGCATTTTATCCAATTCTAATGACGGAGCCATCTGACCAGCTAAAAACAAACCACACACGTTGTCCACGTTTTCATTAACAAAGTTTTTGAAATAGGCGCGCTGATCTTCCATTATTGATTGCATTTCTTCCTGCAATAATTTTTGCTTATCCTGATCTTTACTCATATAAGCCATCTGAAATTCTTGCTGTAGCTCTTCACTACGCTCTTGTCCGGGAACACCATCATTAAATTGCTTTAATAGATCGGTTAATTTCGATCCTGTTATTTCAGCTTCAGATAGTTTATCAACATTACCTGTTATTGTAATTTTATCGTTAGATGCAAAGAACACGGCAGGCTGTTGTTTTCCATCAACAGTTAAAATGTATAATTCAGGAGCTTCAACACTTCCAGTGAAAGTGAAAGTCCCATCAACCATTTCAGTGGTATCCACATTAACAGGCTGACCTTTACGTAGCTTTTTTAGAATAACTCTTTCAGCTGTAGCACCTTCAAGTGTTCCAGTTATTTCATATGACTCTGGCTGACAAGCAACCAACATTGCAACACTTAAGATTGCTAACAATACTTTTTTCATGAGTAGTAAATTAAAGGCCTTTTACAGACCATATTATTATTGATTTATATTCGTTTAAAGTAATCATCCAATAACTCTTTAGCCGCTACAAACGAGCTTTTCTCATCGTTTAAAACCAATTGCTCATTCTCTTTCAATGCTTTTTTTATAGTTGGATGATTGTAAAAATTGCTTTTTAATTGCTCGTTAATGGATTCAAACATCCAATATTTGGCTTGCGATCGCCTGTTTTGATCGAAGTAGTTGTTACCTTTGGTTAGTTGAACATACTCCAGTACCATGTCCCAAATCTTATCGACATTCTGATGAAAAAGCGCTGAACAGGTTTTTACTTCAGGAGTCCAGCCTGATTTGGTTGGGGGAAACAAATGTAAAGCACTACGATATTCAGCCTGAGCCATAGCTGCACGTTTTACATTTTGTCCATCAGCTTTATTAATTGTAATGGCATCAGCCATTTCCATAATACCACGTTTAATACCTTGAAGCTCGTCTCCCGCACCGGCAAGCATGAGCAATAGAAAGAAATCAACCATCGAATGTACTGCTGTCTCTGACTGTCCCACTCCGACCGTTTCAATAAATATGGTATCAAAGCCTGCTGCTTCACACAAAATAATTGTTTCGCGTGTTTTCCGTGCAACACCACCTAATGAACCTGCAGATGGAGAAGGTCGAATATAAGCGTTCTGTTCGCCTGACAGTTTTTCCATCCTGGTTTTATCACCTAAAATACTTCCTTTGGAGCGTTCACTCGAAGGGTCAATAGCAAGTACTGCCAATTTGCCTCCTTTTTTGATGATGTGCATCCCAAGCGATTCAATGAAAGTACTTTTTCCTGCTCCTGGTACTCCTGTAATTCCCAGTCGAATACTCTTACCAGCATAAGGCAAACACCTCTCTATGATCTGCTGTGCAATTTTCTGATGTTCAGGAAGCGAACTTTCCACCATTGTGACAGCCCGGCTTAAAATGGTAACATTACTATTCAGAATGCCTTCAACATATTCATCAACACTAAGTTGCTTTTTCCTTTTTATAAGACGTTTATTCGCGTTAGGATTAATAGCAGGAGCATTTTCAACTCCTTTATTAACCTTTAATCCTTTGTACGATGGATCGTTTTCAATATGATTGTGTTCGTCTTTATTAATCATGGTCTTTAAAAACAGAAAAGGAGAGCAAAGCCAGGCTAACTCTCCTATTTCATCATCTAATATTTTTCTAGTTGATTAAAACATTACCTGTAATCATCAGGGTCATACTTGTATTTTTTGGATCGTTCGAAACAATTCTTACTGTTTTTGTTTGACGTCCGCTCTTACCTTTTGAGTTAAACTCAGCTGCAATCAATGTCGTTTCACCTGGAGCTAAAATCGTTTTAGCCGGTTTAATAGCAGTACAACCACATGATGCTTTAACTTTTCTGATAATCAACTCACTTTTACCCGTGTTTTTAACCTCAAACTGATGTTTCACCACATCACCTTGCTTTATTTCACCAAAATTCCATTTTTTCTCCGAAATGGAGGCAATTGGAGCGTTTTTAAGTTTTTCTTCATTCCATGCAGAAAAATCTTCCTGAATAGAAGCACTCACTGTTAACCTATTAGAGTAATTTCTTACATCATCAAAAATTATGAAGATGTTATCAGTTACAAAGCCCCAGTCATTTTTAACTTTAGCATCATAGGTAGCAGTAATAATTCCAGCTTTTCCAGGCTCTAAAACTTCAGGGGTACTTTTAATTTTAATGTGTGGCGGAACATTAAGAAAACCTAATTTTAGAGGTTTATCTGAAGTACTGATAATCTTTAATGTTTCTTCTTTCACTTGGGAAGGTGTCATTTTGGTGAAAGCCAAATGAGATGACTCTAATCGGATGACTTCCATATTGCGTGGATAAATATCCGCTACAGTTTTCTCTCTTGGTAACACTTTACCATTGATACGAAGAATAACTGTTGAATTTTGTGCATTTGATACAACCGTAATACTTTTATTAATGTTACCCGGACGGTTTCTTGGATCAAATATCGCCTTCACAAATCCTGTTCCTCCGGGAGGTATTGGTTTACGTGTCCATTGTGGCGTTGTACAACCACATGATGCTTTTACATTGTGCAGTACCAATGGTTGTCCACCTGTGTTTTTAAATTTAAACTCAAATGTTTTGGTTCCTCCATCCTCTTTTACCTCACCAAAATTATGGATTACCTTATCAAAAGCCAGATTGGGTTTGGCATGTTGCGCCTTAGTTGCCAAAAGACATGTACCTAATAAGACTGAAAGTATAAATAACTTCTTCATTATTAAAAGTTAAGTTTTAATTAATTAACATTGAACGGTTTAAATACGTATGTCCAGTATAGATGTTACATTATTAAACCCTCCATTTCTAAAGCATCACAAATCTATAAATAATTATATTGTTTTAAGTCCTAATATCAGAATTTAACAAGGCTTTAAGGTTTCTGTCAACACTACTTCCTCTATTTCAATACCCATGATACTTTTCAATTGAATCTGATCAAAAGGATCATAAATACAATCTTCGTCTTTAACAGCGATTAACCTTCTCGTATTACTTCCCTGTATCTTTACCATCTGTCAGATAATCCAGTGATAACCTAACAAAAACATTTTCAGTGTAATTATCTTTCTCGAAAAAGAGACCTATATCACCATTCTTCAAAACCGTCATGGATGAGTAAGCTGCACCGCCTGTATAGATGGTTTTTCCTTGGGTCCATGTTTGACCTTCATCATAACTTATCCTTACCGTCATGTTTTCACGTTTATCAGGATGCTTTGCGTTAGCAAATAGTAGACGGTTTTTATTGTCACCCTGGCTGACAGAACTATAGCGGATGATACTGGCATTACAGCCTGGATCAATCAATACAGAATCGGGTTTAGAGATCCAACTCTTTCCTTCATCATTTGAAGTATGAACGTAACGCAAGCCGCTCTTATTAACACGACTATTAACTATCCAGTTTCCATTATCCAATTCGATTACCTTGGACTCATCACCTGGTTTCAAAGGTGTATCAATTAAGTACCAGTTCTTACCATGATCATCGCTCGCAAACAGAAACAGACTGTGCTGAAGATTTACCAATGTGTGCAGTAACTTGCCATCACGTGTTTGTATACCTCTACCCGATGTGATAAACTTAAAGTTATTGTGCCATTCTTCCTTTGCAATTTGTGATGTGATGTCTTGTGGTTCACTCCATGTTTTTCCATTATCCTCACTCTTGACATACATTAAATAGTAAATATCTTTCTCTTTATCTAAATCCATATAATTGAAAAAAAGGAAGATGTTGCCCTTTTCCTTATCCACAATCATGGAAGGATCAGAGGCCGATTGACCAAAGGGATAACCCACTACCCTTTCAATGTCGGACCAGTTTTGGCCGTTATCAGAACTACGTCGTATAACAATATTGATGTCTTTACTCCATTTTAAATCTCCACACGAAGGTACGCGTTCGTCAATTGCTGCAATTAAATCACCATTAGGCGCCGTTACAATAGCCGGTATACGATAACATGATACATCTGCGTTGCTTTTGGCATTAAATAAATCTTTAAAAGTCAATCCGTCTTCGTTCCGAATTGTAGATTGGGCAATTGCCTGAACCGCTAATGTAAACAGGAAAAGGGAAAGAGTAGTTCTCATATGAAACGTCTTTAATACAGGTAAACAATTAGTTAATCGAATTAAAGATAAGAATACTCTATACTAATCAATTGCTTTATACCATTATTTATCCACCCATTGATATTCCATAAACTGTTATTCAACAATTTGTTTAGTCTACGATCAATGGTGGCAACGCAGTTAATATAGAAATGCTTGTAAGAACCAGCCCTTATTTGATCTTAGGCCATGTGCATATAGGATTGTATTTTTCATTTTATAATACCCATGAACAAATGAATCGTGCGAGAAAGCAGGATCAATATTTTGTAGTATCATGAATTTAATTTTTGAAATTAACCAATCATCTCCTCCGGTTTACCATATTGTTCCGGACGTTCCAAGGCATCAAGCATATAACCTGCCACATCGCTTTTAGTAATATAAGTGCTCATATCAAATCGATTGACAATTTTAGCCTTACTCTCAGGAGGCCCATCTTTTAAGCCAACAGGACGGATGGATAGGCTATCTATATCACTGCTGCGCATGATGTTTTCCATCTTATTAAAATCATTATAAGCATATTTTACATTACTTGATTTAATCATGAATTTCATAAATGAACTAACAGACTGCCAACTATCACCAACACCAGCAGCACTAATAGTTACCAAGCGGTTAACCTGGTATCTTTGCATTAACTCAATTGTGTTGTTTATCACATTTTCCATAAAGTTTTCGGGTGATACCAATGGAGACCAAGGGTTTTTCTGGTTTTTGCGTTTAATACCCAGACAAGATAATACCATATCCTGACCTTGTATGGCTTTCTCCAACACTTCTTTGTCCAATACACTTCCTACAATCACTCTAATGTCATCAGTGTGCTGTATGCTTTGAGCCGAGCGCACCACTACTGTAATGTTATAAGCTCTTTCCCGGGCTAGTTTTAAGGCCCATTTTCCAACTCCTCCCGATGCTCCGAGTATTAAAATATTTTTATTCTTCATGCTTCTACTTTTTATGGTTTGAATTCTTAATTAAAGTCCTTTTATTATGACGCTTTGGTGTGAAAGCAGCCCTTGCAATGGCGTGTCCCAGACTCATCATTTTGTTAATATTAATGGTGTGATTATAAAATGCGTTTTAAGGTATTCTCCTTTTGAATCAGCCAGTGTTTAAAAAAGCCCACAACATGTATAAATACCAAAACTGTTATTAAGATACTCATGATACTATGGATCTGTAAAGGAAGTAGCTTTTCTGATGGTATTATGTTGTCAACTAAACCGGTTTGAATAACTTTGGCATAACCACCTAGCAAGGTTGTTGATATACCTGAGATAATAATTGAAAAGATAAGGAAATATAGGCCGTTATGAATCCATATTATAAGCTTATCATTGAATGGCGAGCCGGTTTCCAAATGGTCAGGACGCCTGGCTATAAATAAGGAAAAAAACCTTGGAATGTTGATTAATAACAAGAAAGCTCCCATAATAGCATGTAGCTTTACTAAACCCGTTTTATCTGCATAAACCAGATCTTTCATGTAAAAGCCCTGAATTGTTAAGACCAATATAAGAAGGGCCGATAACCAATGGGTTACGATGGTTGTTTTACTATACTTTTGATTAAGGTTGTTATTTGTCTTTTTCATCATCTGAAATTATTACTATTTCTACTATAAAGAATTAAAAATGAACTGATTGAATTATTGCGGCTTCAGGCTGAACAGATCGTGCATACTTAACGGCTGGTTTGCCAAACAGCATAGTAAAGGCTATAAGATGATCTTCAGGTATGCCTATTGATTTACGCAAGTCGGGATTAATATCTTCGATAACGGTCTTTACCATATCGGTCCATAAAGTACTAATACCATTAGCGTTGGCTAGTAGTTCAAAATAACTTAGTGCGATTATACCGTCCTGTTGTGGCGTCATACAGTTTTTAAGAACAGAAGCAATCAGCACATGTGGAGCATCTTTAAACATGATATCCACACCATTTGCTTTCCACATATCGGAAACCTGCTGCAGATAAGCACGTTTTATTTCCGGGATGTTGGTTTCTGGCATATCATTCAGTGATGCGTAAAACAAGTCTTTTAGTTTGTCCATTGTATCAGCATCATCTACAACCGTAAATTGCACACTGTTGTCGTTATGACCAGTTGGTGCTAATGATGCAGTTTCTAATAGCTCCCTGATTAACTCCTTATCAAGACTCTCCTTTTTATATCGGCGCGTTGATCGTCTCATTTTAATCATTTCGCCCATAGCTTCCGGGTCTGGTAGTATGAAATTATTCTTTTGGCTATCTGCCGGATTTTTACCTAAGATAGACAATGCTCCCGTGGGACATACCGCCAAGCAATGTTGACATTTTACACAATAGGCTTCTTTTTCTGGTGCTATCTTTGGTTCTTCCTGCATCTCGATTATTCCTACAGGACATTCGAGAGCACATTGTCCGCAACGGACACAATCTGATTTTGATACTTTAAAGTCTAACATTTTATCTGTGTTTATGTGTATATATTTTCTGAAATTCCTGATTTAAAACCTTATAAAAAAAGCCACAACAATTCCAGGCTGACCAAGCTGTAAAGCTGATCAACTAACACGATTTCAGTATGAATTTAATTTTGAATCAAGCACTTAAACCCATGTGCTCTTCAGAGACAAAGAATAATTTATTATTTACATCATAGCCTATATTATTTCTCACTTTTAATGCCATTCCATAAGGTAGTCCAGGTCATATGCATACATTCTTTCTCGTCTACTCCACTATCAATAACTCCCAAACAAGCTTCAACTATTGCCATATAAAAGGTTTCCAGCCATTGGATTGATAACTCATTCCTTATTTGTCCATCAGACCTTAAACGCCCGAACAGGCCAATGTAAAAAGCGTATAACTCTTTAAAGTTTTCATCATCCGTTTCGAACTCAGTGTAATTCGTTCGCCTTAATTGACAAAATACCTTATATACACTGCCACTTTTAATATCATACTCAAGGAGTTTTTTTAAACACTCTTGATCACTTGAAGTATTTTGCTGCAAGTCTTTTGTATACTCCAGATACTTCTCAATAATATAATTCAATACAGACTTCATTAAGTCCTCGCGTCCTTCATAATGCCTGTGTAGCGTGCGTCTTGAAATACCTGTATGGCTGGCAATATCGTCTAGAGTTGCAGCCAGATCACTTCCCCAAATGATAATGGCAGCTTGTAAAATTTTATTTTTTGTCTCTTTCATGTGACAAATATAGACAATATTTCAAAATGTCACAAAGTTGTGTCATTTTTTTCGTTGAAATAAAATATCACAATAGTTGGTTTATTACCTAATTTTGGCCGGAAGTATCCAATTCCTTGCCAGTTCACTATTCAATTATATCAAAACCTTTTGCTATACTTGTAAAACATCACTCCAGAAACACTCATATTAGACAGCCAGAGAGGAATACCTACTATCAACATCCTTTCAGTATTCATGTTAAAAGCCTCAAATTCCTTGAATTCAGACAATAGGACATCTAAGAAATAGAGGTTGAGAAGGAACAGAAGACTGGCTAATATTATACCGCTGATTCTGTTTTTAAAAATAATTTGAAGCAAAATGATAAAAGCAACTACAATGACAAAGGGTGTAAATGAAAATGGTGAACAATAGCCGACTAGCAGAATTATTGTAATTAGATAAAATTCAGGTAGTTGGAACAGTAAGTATTTGGTAATCTTAATCATGACATTATGGATTAGTTTATTATTAAAGTTCTATTGCATTATATTATTTATTATCAAATTAGTAGCTAATCAATTTACCGTTTTTTGTAGCTTAAATGAACTTGGCTCAGCATTCGCTAATTACAAAAATTCAAGACTGCACCTGCTTTGCTATAAAATTACTTGAGCATAGTTATTAATTAATCGGAGTCAGGAAAACATTGAGCGCCAATCGCTCCACCTGCATATCCTAACACCAATTTTGGTTCATAATAAATATAGGAACAGCTGTCGTTCCAATTTTCAATTTCTTTTTCAGGGATTGGGTCATGAAAGATGTGATAGAAGTATTTTCCCATTCCACTTCGAGCAAATCCTATTTCTGACGGTTCACCATTTTTAATTGAAATACAATTTGCATTATCAAGTATTTCCTTAATCTCAACGAATCTACCTTCAGTCCAATTCAATTTTCTTTTGACTAAATCTAAATCTTTTGTTTTAGGAGCATATTCTGAGCTGTCATATTTGGTCATTGGTTCCATAACATAGTCATATGGATTAATATCCCACTGTTGGAACAAACAAATCATATTTTTATCTTCCGAATCTGCTTTTTCATAAACCCATAAGTCAATACTATTTTTGTTATTGAACTCTATATATATTCTAAATCCCTCTGGAACAATATTATCATAAGTTGTTTTGAGTTCATGAATTACGGTTTTATTTAACTCATAGTTTTCTATCAATTCATTTTTACTTGAACTATCCATTGATATAAAGAAAAATATAAATGCAAATACTCCTCTTAACAGGTATATCAAAACAGATAAACCCACAACTATTATTAATCCTATAATTAAGCACTTTAGAGTCTTTTTATTCATTTTATGTTTCGGTCTTATCATTACTCTAATGTTTCTCACACAAAGTGCAATATATAACTGTACTTCAATCACTTATATACATTACTCATTATTTTGGTTAAAGTAACGTTAATATTTCTTCAACCATCTGAAGGCATCTATCTTTATCATTGGCTGATACGTTCACAACACTATAAGGCTTATCTCCTTTTAAGCTTGCCAGGCGCCATTGCAACTGGCTGCAGGTATGCCGCTTGCCATTGGAATACCACCAGCATGAATACAAAGGAGCTTCCCCGTCTTTCTCTATTTCAAATGTGTAAACCTCATGACCGGCAACTTGGCTGACATTCTCATTTTTGATGTGGTAACCACTCGCTCGCCAGCAAATAAACGGATGATGATCGGAACCCAGGAAAAAGGCTGGTGGCTTAAGGTAGATAAGCACTTCGTCGTTTGTCATCTTCACCACACCATCGGTACTGCAACTTTGCTGCATGCCTATAATGTTAAGTTCCAAAGGCGCTTGAGCCTCCTGAACCTGGTTATTATCAATAAAATAGGCACCACCCGTAAGCATTACTAACAAAACAGTCAATAACATTGGTAACTTCTTCGGTTGCAGGTTTTGTGTGGCTTCGAGCTTAAAGAATCGACTAGCCCAGGCTCCTAATAGTAACAATGGCAGGCAAGTATTGATAATAAAGACCAATAAACCAATCAATTCGTGCATTAAGGTATCGGGCATGGCACTAAACATGACCGTCAGAATGATCCGAACCACATTACCAGCTGACACAAGGGTAAAAGCCACCAAAGCGAACAGCACAATGACGGGCAATCCGGCCTGCGATTGATAGCGTTTACCCCAAAATGCCAAAGCAAATACCGCCATTACCAAGGCAGACGAGAGCATATTTAAGCCCAGACATTCAGGCGCTATGGTATAGTTAACACCTTTTAGCACCAGGCAGTTGCCAGCCATCTCTATGGCCGGATAAAACCATTTCAGTACCATACCTGCCAAGTTTGTCAGTTGCAAACGAATAGTAAAGCTAAATACCTGAAATAGATACTGCAAAGCCGGGGTGGTAATGGCAATTAGCATGTACGATAAGCGTGTTGGCTGGTAAGCCGTTGCTGATAAACCAGCCATAACGGCCAATCCCAGACCAATGTAAAAGGCACTGTAAACGTGCAGCAAATAGTATAATAATATAAATAAAATGGCCCAGATAAGACTTAAGCGTTCAAACTTAATTCCCTGACGGCGCAGGGTAAAGGGTAAAACCATAAGAAATAATACTTGCTCAAAGCGGAGTCCGCCATACTTATGTATGACGGGAGCTGCAGTTAAAGCCATTAACAATAAGATCCAAAAGACTCTGTCATTAAGGTTTGAAAACAACCTGCTTATACCAGTGGTTAAGTCAGCCACCGCACCTACAAACTTTAAAATCTTTTCGCATAAGCAAGTATGATTTAAGCAAAAGTTAAGCGCCAGCTGACGTATATGCCTGTATTGCATCATTTACTTAAATTTGAGATAAACTAAAGTGATGATGGCTAAAACAACTGCTATTAAAGCCCATTCATGAGGTTCAGGAACAGCACCGGAATCTTTCAGATCGGCATTTTTCAAACTATCGACACTCTCATCTATATCGAAGCGGTCGTAATCCTTTTGTGTTTCAAGCACAATTAAGCTTGATACAGGAGATACAATGTAGGCTTCGTCGCACAAAACATACACTTCATCGGGTATCAACTCACTGTTCTGCAATAATAAATGACCAGCCTTTTGTATTACCATATGGTAGTTATATAAGCGCATTAAGTGAGTTGGGGCAATACCGCTATTTGACAAAGACTTACCTGCATCACAACACTCTATCATTATGTCTGCGTTTGGCAAAACAATTGAATTATCATCTGTTTCATGCAAGCGATACCATTCATCCAAACCTTTCTGCTCCAGTGCATACTTGCTTAATGGCTGACAGCTTAATAATTTGTACTGCTCGAGGCTTGAAATATAATCCGATTGTTCCCCGTCAATAACGACACAAGCCAAAGGTTTCTGGTAGTTTTTCAAAGATGAACGCAAACCTTTGTAAAAACCGGAGCCTTCCAACTCTGATGGTAATGGTGAATTCTTTTGTCCTTTGCTCACCAATAATGCCGATTCAATTGATTTTACCTTATGCACTGGAAATAAACTAAATGCTTTCTCAGACAAAGCTTTATAAACATCATCCAAATTTGACAAATCAAGTTTCGCAAACTCATGTGTATAGACATACACTGGACAATCTCCAGCTTTAATCAACACCTGCTCCACTTCGGTTTTTGTCCATTGGCTGTTAACATCTAAATAGACCTTATCCGGATTTAAAAAGCCATTATGATCCAATGCCTTCACTTGGTAGGCTTTATCTTTAAACACAAATGGCTCATGACTTAGAGGTATCGCCGGCAAACTAGCTTGCCAGTCTTTATAAATGCTACCGTTGTACAAATACTGATTCCTCGCCTTTTTTTCAAAAGCGTTTGGTAATCTTAGTCGCTGAGCATCACCAATCACCTTTAAGTGAATCACTTCATCTGCACCTTTATCATCAGGACCTGCAACCTGTAATGGTTCTAAATACAACAATGACCCTTTTTGTTTTAGTGGAGAGGTGATCCCAATTTTTACGCGTCGCGCCTCACTTGGTGTGCAAGGAAATATTGTAGCGGTTAAGCGGTTACCTTCCTGCCAATGCAACACCACCGGATCTCGTGTTTCGACACCAACAATTTGCCGATAGGCAGTTGCTGCCTTTCTACGTGTGGTTAGTCTTGATTTCTCTTCTTTCCCATCAATCCATAATGATAATGACGAAGCCATCGCGCCTTCGGGCAGGTAAAAAGTAAACAAGGCTTCTTGTTGACTCCAATCCGACTTATTTGTGTTTTCTATCCAGAAGGTATTTTCGCTAAAAGCCAAACGGTGTGCGGGGTACACTCGAATATCTTTCAATACCTTACTGACTTTTAAATCACGCCCCGACCATAGCTTTTCATAGGCATAATGACGCGTATTGGCACTGGCAGACAATATTTTAACTTTTTCTTTATTGCTTAACTCAATGGTTCTCTGTCCCAAAGCTGCAGTTGCAACTAAAGGGTCGTGCTCAGCAATTTCAGAAAAAGAACCACGACCAAAATCCAATCCCCACCAATCACTTGTATGCTTGTCGTATAATAAGCCCAGTCCAATGGTTCGTTTAGCCCAAAATGTTGAATGACATTTCTGAGCATATAACACCCACTCTGGCAATTCCGAACCTTCACTTAAAACAATATCTTCCCGAGCATTCATTATTTTATTGGCGTGATGTATGTACAAACCAGTAAAGGTCCCCAGTAACAATAAACCGGCCACCATTCCTGCTGCAATAAACTTCCCCCTCGCATTTACACAGCTTTCTTTAACGACGCATGTAATAAGCATACCAACCATTATAAAAGGCACTACCAAATGAATGGAAAGCCCTAACAGTATAAGCCCGATAATGGCAATAGGTATTGTAGGCAATAGAACAATGGTATAATAAACCAGAACTAAACTACCCAACCCAGTAATAAAAGATAACATAACCGACTGCCACCAAGGCAACTCCTCATTGACTGCAATTAATACAAAAGCAAATAATAGAGGTATTAGAAACAATTCGAGCCAAAGTGGCGTCAGGGCAAATACATGAATATCTTTATTGAGGCTGAAACAGCTAACGAGTAATATGGCCATTAGGATGTGCCAGTTAATGCGCGGTCGTACCAGTCGAAAGAAATTGGTTTTAGTTGGCCAATCGCCAAATGACAGAAAGAAATACAAAACAGCTATAGCGTAGTTAATCAGTGCCATCCCCTCCAATGAAGAGTTGCTTTGAGGAACAAAATAATAAATCACCATGGTGACAGGTAGTAACACCATTCCGATTTGTTGCACAGGGGTTAGTTGAATTTTCATGTTTAAGTTTGTTTTAATTGACATTCCAATGCCTGATTAACCGCCTGAAACACCTGTTCCATTTGATTAGCAGCATTGAATGTATTATCGTTATTAATAATCTAAAAGTACTTTGAAATACAAAGTGAAAGTTGAAAAAAATTATGTACCTATATTCAGTATCAAATTATTTAAGCCATCAAGGTGCTGCTTAAAAAGGGCTCTCCCCAGATCCGTTGCCTGGTAGGTGGTCTTAGGTTTTCGGCCAACAAACTGCTTACTTACCACAATTAATTCATGCTTTTCCAGTGCTTTAAGGTGACTGGCCAGATTGCCATCCGAAGCCTTTAAATGCTCTTTTAAGAAGTTAAAATCTACTTTTTCATTCACCATCAGGATAGCCATAATTCCCAACCGTAAACGACTCTCAAAAAGCTTGCTTAAATTATCGATGATGTTTTTCATGAGAAGAGGTTTTTATTATTTCTCATGCTTTAAATACATCACAATACCATAAACAATGTGGAGCACACCAAAGCCAAAAAGCCAAAAGACAATACCGTATCCAATAAAGAAGGTGCTAACTAGTCCAAGAACTATTTCAGATATTCCCAAATATCTTATTTCCTGATGTGTGTATCTACTGGCATTGAGTAATGCTAAGCCATAAAAAATCAAGGTACAAGACGAAAGCAGATACAATTCACCATGATAAATCAAGGACAGGCAAAATAAACCTCCTGTAATAATGGGGATAAACAAATTGATGAGAAAATACTTAGTTGAAGCATCCCATATTTTTAACCCCTTCTTCCGGCTGTTTTGATAGGTAAAAAAGAATGCAGCACCAATGGCTAAAACCAAAGTAATGGTAGCAATGGACACAACATGAATAAATGGTCGACTGGTAATGGGGTAACCAAAGAAGTGATTGGTTACGTCAACAGGTGACGCAAACTGATTGCCTCCAACATACCACCAGGCATAGCTTCCACATATTAAAGCAATGCAACCGGCAGCCACTCCTGATAGTCCACTTAAAGAAAGACACTTACTAGAACGTTCCATTAAGGATTTAATCTCTGACAATTGACTCAAATGCTCTTGTGTATTCATTTTAAAAGTTCTTTGAAATTCAAAGTAAATGATTGATTTTGTATTATGCAAATATTTTTATTCAGTATTTCTTTTTACTTGTGCTATTTAAACTTCATATCTACCTGTTTATTTAATAGTTCACTATTCAGAATAAATCTAAGCCAAAGTTTTTTTCAACAATTCAATAAGGTAATTACTTTTAAGAACTAACTTTTAAAAAAATCTACACATGGTAATTTACGGATGGCGAACATCACACATTAAATCTGAACCTAACAATCGAGTTACATGTCCTCATTGTGGTGAAACTGGCACGATCGTTAATAGCGTCTTTGGCCGATATGTGCATATATTCTGGATACCAACTATCTCAATTGGTAAAACTGGCAGAGCAATCTGTACCCATTGCCAAAAGTCCTTTAGTAAAAAAGAAATGAATGATGATATGAAGCGCGCCTATAAAACAATGAAAGGTGACACAAAAATACCTTTCTGGCACTTTTCAGGTGTATTGGTCATTGCTTTGATCATCGGATTATTCGTTATTTCTGATAATGCTGAAGCAAAAACTGAAAAGGAATACATTGATGCTCCTATAACCGGCGATGTATATGAATATGAGAATGGTCCTAATCGATATTCTACCTTGAAGGTGGTTGCAGTTAGTGAGGATAGCTTATACTTTTTATACAATAACTACGATTATTCTCAAAAGACTGGCATAGAAGAAATTGATGTAGATTCTTGCTATACAGAGGATATTTACATGATGTCGCGTACCGAATTGGAGAATATGTACTCAGATGGTACTATTTATGACGTTAATAGAAAAGAAAAATAATATTCAAATGAAATGAGGATATTTCTTCATAATATCCTCATTTCTAATATTCCTATAACTAAGTTCCTCTTAAACCTCAGTTATTTATTAACGAATAATTTAAATCGGACTTACCTCCTATACTTTTATTGCTCAAAGGTTTTATTTCCCTTTAAAAAGGTTTAAATTTATAGAAATACCCTATAGCTATGAGTACAGATTGTGACAAAAAGTATAAAGGAGCTCCTCCCAGTAATTATCATCTCTCAGTTGGCAGTCAGACAGAAAAACGAATCATTGTAAGAAGTGATGATTTAGCTACTTACTTAAAGACAGGTAAAGTTCCGTTTATTTCTACTGCCGCGATGATCGTTTATATGGAACAGTGTTGTGTTGCACTTATCGATCCCAATCTACCAGTTGGTTACGATTCTGTCAGTACTGAAATGAATGTAAGACACCTGCACACTGCCAAGGTTGGTGAGGAAATTATTTGCAGAGCTCATCTTAAGTTTATGGAAGGGAAAAAACTGTTTTTTGATGTTGCCATGGTGAACAAGGACGGCGATTCAATTGGTATTGGAGCTCACGAACGTTATATTGTTTGCCATAAAACGTTTGTTGAAGAACATAGTGGATAAAAGAAAAGAGGCCGTCCTTTGGAGACAGCCTCTTCTATTTTTTCACAAAACAATTTATTCTAGTAGTTAAAACTCGTCATTATCGGATTATCTCCAACTGTATAAACTTCATCATCTGTCCATCCTTCATCAGTATTCCGTAAAACTACCAACTGTTTGCCAGTGGTTAAGCCCATCAAACGATTTCTGCGAGAATCATAATCGATACCATTAAAGGCTTCCTCGGAGTAATTACCAGTAACAGCTGCATTTTTCTTTAATTCATCCTCGTTTTCTATGTATACAGAATTGGACCAAAGCTTGCCATAAACGTAGTACAATGTACGTCCATCCGGAGAGATTGTTAAAGGCTTGGCATAATCAACTGATTTTTCTCCTAATACAAAGGTGGTAGCTTCATTAGTTATAAAAATTGTGTCACGTTCAGTTTCTTCACCTTCATCCAATACTTTGGTAACAAATTCCCGGTCAAGTCTTACTAATGCCTGTTCATCACTATTGCAATATATCCATACCCGTCGATCGGTATCAACCACCATATCGATTGGGTTATTATGGCTCAATTCTACCGTATCTACTAAGATGTTATTACTCATATCGACAACAAACACATTAGAACCATTTGCATCCCCTTTACAAGCTGCATAAAGATACTTACCTGATGAGATTAGTTTTTGAGGTTGATCATCAAGATCAAAAGTTCTGACAGGATTGTTATTCATCACATCGTATTCTGATACTTTATTATTCTCATGACTGACATAAATAGTCGTGTCCCCAGCCACTAAAACATCATTGGGTTTTGTATAGTCATCTATATTACCTGCATCAATGAATCCATCAAGGTTGATTAGTTCAACGCTATTATCGTTTGGAACAGTAACATAAGCCACACCTCTGGGAAAATCACTATTTCGATTAATCGCCATAGTTGTTGCACCCGCACCAATACTTGCACCATTATTCTTTAACTGGTAGTAATCGTTGGTACATTCTTCTCGCTCATAGTTATAATAGCTTATAGTACTTTTAGAGCTTCCCTGATTTAACACAAACGCTCCCTGATGCGCTTCCAACTTATAAACGTTAACATCATTACAGCTACTTAAGCCAATGGAGGCGACAACTCCTAAGGCAAGGAAAAGTTTCTTCATATTTATTGATTATAATCGTCATCTAAATTAAACAGCCAAAGATATTATTCCTTTTCCAAATATTTCAATGATTGAATAAAAGAATAAAAAAAGCCGGCAAAACCGACCTTATAGAAACTGTCCTCATTAGTGAGGGGTATGCTAGGGAGTTGAATTCGAATTTCAACCAAATGAATAGCGTGAATCCTTAGTGATATTAATAATTAAAAATTGCAGCCCGAGGATTTGGAGCAGTACCAGTGATCTTTTTGATTTCAGCCCCATCTTCTTTATTAATTATCACCACTTCATTATTAACAGAATCAAAACAATATACCTGGCCTGTTTCGGTATTTATATCAATTCCGTAGAACGTCTTATCTAACCATTTTTCAGCAGGAACATCTGTTGCATTAATATCCATTTTATATATCGCATCAGTCATATAGAAAACTTCTCCTTGTTTTGATATTGAAAACAGGTTACTGCCATAAGTTCCTATAGTTCCATTCAACTCAAAAGTCTTTGCAATCTCATCGGTTTTAGAGTTAATCTTGTAAAGTTTAGCGTCAGACCAAGTCCAGGTACCTCCATGGGCTCCTTTACTATAAACCCATACATCGTTATTATTATCTAACTTTAATGTTACACTACCTTCATCTAATGTAATAGTTTCGACAACTTTATTCTGTTCGATGTCAATAACAGAAACCGTATTATCAACACCATATCCTCCGGAATTGGCTACATACATTTTATTTCCAACTTTAGCCATCATTTCAGGTCCCTTACCAACAGCAATGGAACCTGCAAACTCAAACTTCTTAAAATCATATATTAACACTTCTCCATCCATTGAGCCATTGGTAATATACACCGTGCTATTTGTAGCCTGAGTTACGAAACGTGGATATGTCAATTGATCATCGTCAATTGTCTCTACACTCTTAAAATCCCTCATTCTAACTATTTCAATTTTTTGTGAATTATTAACCACAATAAAACCCAGTGTGTCAACCATTTCAAAATCCTGAACTATATCACCTAGTTTACGATCATTTACCGAGAAGAAAATATCATTATCACTAACTTCCTCATTATAAAATGCAATTGCTCCGTTATTTTTTCCAAAACCTCCTTCACTCACAACAAAATCACCTTTTAAAGAAGGATAAACCGGAGCCGGATCATCACTTGAACATGAAGCCAGGCAAATAGCCAGTAGTGCAAATAGAACTTGAAACTTGAATACTTTTTTCATGATTATAAATTAATTAATTAGATACTTCAATTTTATATGCCACATCCTTCCCGGCATTGGATAAGATCTCACCGTTTGGTATGATTTATTGAACAGGTTCTCAACAGAAACCTGTGCGAATAACTGGCTTCTTTTGATTTTTATATTTTTTGCAATTTGCGCATTTAGCAGCCAATATGGTTCAATAGTGTCATCCGAATCATCATAGGATTGTTCTGATGCAAAATTCCAGCTCACAAAAAATTGATAATCATTTTCTGTTGTAATACCAGAGTTGATATTACTCATCCACTTTGGAGCATAATACAATGGTCTGCCTTCTTTAGATTTATTATTTTCCGCAATGCTTTCAATCGTTGCCTGATTATAACCCAGTGTTCCTGTTGTTTTCCAGGTTATAGTATTAATTTTTTTATGATGCATTAATTTTAGGTCAATCCCACGTGTTAATACATCACTATAATTTTTTGCATACCAAAGGGCACCTTCAGGTCGCCACACAATCATGTTTTCAATCGGACTATAATAAACAGATAGATCAGTAGTAAATTCTCCTAACGTTTTCGAATCTATCAAATATTGCCCACCAATCTCAATTGAGTAGCCTCGTTCGGGCAATAACTCCGGGTTACCACCTGGCACCCAAAATAAATCATTAAACGTAGGGCGTCTGAATTTTTGCGAATAAGCTCCCCTTACAATAAATTGTTTCGTTAATGGAAATGAAAAACCGGTATTAATTAGAATATCAGAGTCAACATTATTACTCCACTCTTTTCTTAAAGCAAAGTTCGCGCTTAATTTATTTACATACCTGACACCAGCTATCAGACCAATTACTTCATCATTCTGAGTACCCTCGTAGGCATCAACAATTCCTTTAGTATGATTATACGTCAAACCTGCATCAAGACTTAAACGGTCAATGAGATAAACACGATAATTAAAATCACCAAACCATGATTTACTCTTAATTCTGGAATCAATCATCGTGAGCGGTGCATCCGCACTGTCTTTCTGGACATAATGCTGATCAGCATAAAACCATGCCCCTTTTATATTTATTGAACTTCGTTCGAATACTTTCTTGTAACTCATGAAAACGCGTAAAGTAGAATCCTTTTGGTTTTCATAACTCTTTAAAGAGGCACCTTCGATGGCAGGTATATTCATATCCTTGACCTGCCCCCAAATTCCTGCGATTAATTCTGAATATGCATCTGGTTTATAGGTGATATATTGCTGAAAACCGTATTGATTGTAATCTGCATTCTGTCGCTTTAAAGTTGTCTGTTTTATCTGATCGAAGTATTTATAATCAGCATCCGATTTATCACCCCAAATACTACCACTTAGTATCAGCTTATTGATTTTTAAATCGTAGCTACCACCAACTTTAAAGGTACCAAATGAGGCTGCATTTAGATCTATAATCCCATTATTTCTTTCAATACCACTTGGGTTGAAACCAATATTAACAACACCGCCAAAAGTTCCGCTTCCATATGTTACACCCCCTGCACCGGGAATCATTGTTATTGAGTTGTTGGGCAATAACATGACATTTGAAACATCTGCCGATCCCAATGTTACCGAATTAATTGGAAAACCATTCCAGTTAACTTGTGTTTGAGAAGCTCCAAGCCCCCTAAATGAAATAGAAGTTGACGCCCCTGCGGAACCATAAGAACGAATATTAATGTTTGCATTATGTTTCAATACTTCGCCTAAAGTTCTGTAAGAATAACTTCCTGAAATTTCACCTGATATTTCTTCATGCTGGTATCCATCACTAAAATGCTTTTTCCGCGAAGCTGTAATCTCAACCTCTTTCACCCTCACAGAATCACGCACTTCACCATCAGCCATTATAACCAATGAAGCCATCAAAAATATCATTAACAGTCTAATCCTCATCTAATTTTGAGTTTAATAAACTGTCCTGACAAAACGGATATTGAATACAAATAAGTATCGCTCTGCATTTATTCCGAATGACACGAACAATTGAATTTCTTTGGCAGGTCTTCTGACTTATCCCACTGTAATCGCCTTCCCGTCCCCATGAACAGTGGCTTTGTTGATTACAGCATTTTCCGGAAAACTCCGGTTGGAACTTACAGCAGCGGATACTGTTGCCGACTTTCACGGCATTCCCTTTTATCATTCGGCATTGATATATGCTTTATGAACCAAATCGTGGGCAAAAGTAATGGAATTGATCAGATGAAAAAATTATTAGCACATAAATGTTTTCTTCTTTAGAAAGTTTTTAAATAAAAAAGACCAGCTCTAAAGCCAGTCTTCTTGTACATTTTATTATCGAAAAACAATTAGTGACAACACTTTACCTCTTGTGTTTCTTCCTCAAATTCAGGACTAACATATGGAATTCCTAAATTCATTCCTCTTAAAATAAACAGTACGCCTAAAATGATGATAAACATTGGTATAGTTTTTCTTAGTTGATGTAAGAACCGGCTCTTGATGATATTGGCAAAATATGCTACTGCAAACATCAGAGGTAATGTTCCAAAACCAAAAGCTACCATAAACAAAACACTGTCATTTATCGTGTCTGATGTAACAGCTCTTGTTATTGCAACATAAACTAATCCGCATGGAAGAAAACCATTTAATACCCCAATTACCAACAAATTACTTAATTTCTTTCTATTTAATGAATCACCTATCTTCCTTTTCAACGTTGAGTAAATAGATGTTGATACCTTATTGCTTGACTTAGGAAGCTTTATTACCCCAGGTAAAATGACACTAAGTATCATAATGGCACCACAGGCTATCGAAACCCATTGTTGAATACCTGATAACTTTAATCCTGCTCCTAACAAACCGAAAATAAGCCCTAATAACCCATAGGTAGAAGCACGTCCAACATTATATAACACTGCTCCTGATGCTTTTTGTGCAACCGATCTGGTTGGTAAAGGCAATGCCAGAGCCAATGGGCCACACATGCCAACACAATGCATACTGCCTAAAAATCCATATATAAAACCTTCTATTATGTACATATCCTATTAATCAACGTATAGAACTTCTTTAGTCAGGTATGGCTGACTGTTTGCTTCCCACTCAATAATTAATTCATACTTACCACTGGCAAGTTTATCTGATGAAAGCGTCATTATATAATCGTTGCTGAGCTTGATATCTTTCTCAACATCCAACGATTTGTCTGATGGCCGATATAAATGCACTAATCCGGATATCTGGTTAGCGTCGGCAATATTATCAGGAAACTGAATTAGGATATCTTTTTCCTTTTTGATAACCACTTTTTTTGACAAGGCATTATAGTTCTTAATTTTCGTAATTTGCTCATCGTACTTCAGTTCTTTCGGATAATAGTCTTCAGTAACCATATCAATCTTCTCTCGCGTTGTGATAAACACAAGGCTTGAAAAACCTATTACACCTGTAACGATGACTAAAACAATACCATGTCCCCAATTAAATTTCATATGTTTAATTTTTCTTTCAGTTGTCATATGTAACTCACAAGAGATTTTAAAAATTACATGTTCGTTTCATATAATATCTAATAAATGGATGACTATTAAGGACCGACAAACGTAGTGTGGATGGTTTCAATTAATTGATCTCCATTATACACCCCCAATACAATCTTGGTGCTTTTACCGGTCAGTTCTTTTTCGTTTAGTTTGATTAAAAAGGCTCCTTGTATTCTTTCCTGTTTTTTAACCAGCATGGAGCTGCCTGCCAGCTCGACCGTTCCATTAGGTGAAACCAGTTTTATACTCAGGTTACCTTCTTTCTCTGTTTTATTGACAATTTTATAGTTGTAAATGTTTGAGTAATTACCTTCATCAGGCTTTTGATATAAGGATCCCTGAACACGCAATATGGTTGTTTCGTAACTCGAACGTAATGTAAATAGTACCACCAACGCTCCTATAAGAGCAGCTGTTAGTGCTGTATAAGCAATGATTCGAGGTGTCCACTTGAATGCCGATCCATTAAGAATATTATTTTGTGAGGTAATACGAATTAAGCCTTCAGGTAATTGATATCGACGCATAGTGCTGTTACAGGCATCGATACAAGCTGTACAGTTAATACATTCTAATTGAATACCATTTCGAATATCTATACCTGTCGGACAAACACTCACACACTTGTAGCAATTAACACAATCTCCTTTCCCTGCTGCAGCACGATCTTCACCTTTACGCATCGGTGCTCGCCCCTCTCCTCTTTTAAAGTCGTAAGTCACCATCAGGGTATTATTATCCAGAAGAGCACCTTGCAAGCGACCGTAAGGACAGACTAGTGAACACACTTGTTCTCTGAAATAGGCAAATACAAAATAAAAAGCTCCTGTAAATACCATGATGGCGATAAACACACTTAAGTTCTCGGCAGGAGAACTCACAATGTATTGCTGCACCTGTTCAGCACCTACAATGTAAGCCATCATAGTATGCGTAATAGCCCATGATATCAAGATAAAAATCAGATGCTTCAGTACGCTTCTTCCAACACGATCAAAAGTATCTTCGCCTTTCGCTCTTATCCGCTGTTGATCTCCGGTACCTTCGATCCAATATTCAATGCGACGAAATACTATCTCCATAAAAATGGTTTGCGGACAAGCCCATCCACACCAAACGCGGCCATAAACTACTGTAAACGTAACGATCGAAATAATAATGGTAATTAATCCAATAACAAATAAATGAAAGTCCTGAGGCCAGAAAACAACACCAAACAATACGAACTTTCGTTGTAAAATATTGAATAATAGCAGTGGTTCACCATTAGCTACCCTTATATGCGGAGCCAAAAACAAAAATGCCAGTAATATTACTCCAACAATTGTTCGAGCATTGTATAGCTTTCCTTTAGGCTGGTTGGCATAGATCCAGTTTCGTCTGCCTTCTTCATTCATCGTGACTATTCTGTCGCGAAAAGAGTTTTGGTCGTTGTTCATATCCTATATTGTCGAGATGTATTTTGTCTAATTGTCAATCTGATTATTCATTCAGAAGGTTCCTTCGAAAAGCATTTAATTTGTTTGACAATTCGTTAATGTCTATTCTATAACTCTCCAGCTCTTCATTTGATAGAAATTCAAGATCATTTGATAATATCAATTGATTTAAAACTTCAAGCAGACTGGAGTATGCAATCTCAATAAATCTGGCTCTATCTTTGTTTGTGCTCCTTCCGTTACCTTCTGCAATATTAGATGAAATAGAAACAACTGCCCTTCTAAGTTGGTTCGTTAAGCAATACTTTTCATTATCAGGAAACGATTGTGTCGTTTGATAAATCCTTTTAACCAGTTTCCTTGAAAGTTGCCAGATTTCAAGCTTTTCAAAACTATAAGTATACATTATAAACCTAGGTTAATCAGGTTAGAATCTTTTCTGAATTAAAAACAAATAAAGCTAACATATTTTGAAATGCTAGCTTTATCATATACAATCTAAATACGTTATGGTCTTATCAAATCAACAATTCGACAATCAACAGTTTAACATCATTCAGCATCCGGCACATATTTCTCACCTTCTGGTGCCTTTGGATTAGGTGGGTTGGTACCTTGTAAAGTTGTAATATAGCTGGCCACCTGATGAATTTGCTTCTTTGATAATTGCCCTTTCCAGGCGATCATACCTTTTTCTACCACACCATTGTTAATAATGCGTGTGATATCTTCAAAGCTACCACCATGAATCCAATATTCATCCGTCAGGTTAGGGCCGACTAATCCTTGACCTTCGGCCAGGTGACAAACAGCACAGTTGGTTTTAAAGATTTTGGCACCTTTATCTAACCCAGCGGCATCAGCCAATGGCACAGAATAATCAATGTCTTCCATCTCAATGGTAATACCTCCGGCAGCTTCTTCTTCCTCTTCTGGATTAGCAGCTAACATGGCATTTTCATATTCCTGAATCTGTAAATCACCATCTCCATAAAAATGGTATTTAGCCAAATATACATATCCAAATAAAATTGAGAAGATAAATATAAAAGTCAACCACCATGGCGGATTATTAGCTAATTCTCGGATACCATCAAATTCATGCTCCGGCACAAACTTATCATTGGTTAATGGATCAATTTCCGGTAATTTTTTATGCGTGTTATTCTCTTCCATAGATATATAGTCTGTAAGTTTTTAGTCAGTTGGTAGTAGTCTATTTTCTCTATCACATCGCAAAACTCTCATAAACACAACCATTCAGACTACAAATTCATTTCAAATTTAATCGCTAAAAGTTTGATCAGATACCGGCACTTCATCGGCCTTATCTGTTGCATAATTCGATACTTCTTCCACATACTCTTTTTTCATTCGAATTACCATATAAGTAACCACCAAAAAGAAGACAAAGAATATTATGAAGGATATAATGGGGTATATTTCAACCCCCGATATCGACTCTAAATAATGCCTTACTAATTTCATATCAATCCCTCCTATTCCGTTTCAGCTACTTCAGGAGCCGTTTTATAAATATCTGTTCCCAATCGCTGTAAATAGGCAATCAGAGCAATAATTTCTTTCTCACGTGATGATTCAATCCCAGCAGCTTTCAGACCTGTTACAATCTTATCTGCTTGCTTATTGTAATCGTCAATTGCTACTTCATCATAACCTTCCGGATATGGTACACCAAGCGTTTGCATAGCCCGTATTTTAGCAGGCAGGTCAGACACATCCAAATCGTCCTCTATCAACCAAGGATATTTTGGCATGATCGAATTCTCGTTAAGCTTTTGTGGATTTAGCATGTGTTCATAATGCCAGGCGTCCGGTTTATACACCTTACCAGTCATCACTCCTTCACGAGCTAAGTCCGGCCCTGTACGTTTTGATCCCCATTGGAACGGATGATCATAAACAAATTCACCTGCTTTAGAGTATTCTCCATAGCGCTCTGTTTCTGATCGGAACGGACGAACCATCTGAGAATGGCAATTATAACATCCTTCGCGAATGTATATGTCGCGTCCTTCTAATTCTAGTGGCGTATATGGTTGTACACTTGAAATAGTTGGTACGTTGGACTTAATCAGGAAGGTTGGTATTAACTCGATGAAAGTACCTATAAGCACTGTTATTAAAGAAATGACCATAAACTGTACTGGTTTTCTTTCTAACCATCCATGAGGTTTTTCACCTTTTTTGCCCTTGGTTATATCTTCTACCACAGCAGTTGCTTCTTCGTTGGCTATTAAATTACCAGTAGCGGCTGTTTTAAACAGGTTATATCCCATTAATATGGCACCAACCAGGTAAATTAAACCTCCGAAAGCACGCATGTAGTACATTGGACGAATCTGAGTTACAGTTTCAAGGAAGTTAGGATATGCCAATAAACCTTCTTCTGTGAACTCTTTCCACATTAAGCTTTGAGTTAAACCAGCCCAGTACATTGGAATTGCATAGAACAGTATACCTAATGTACCAATCCAGAAGTGGGCATTGGCCAGTTTCTCTGAATACAGTTTTGTTTTGAATAAATGAGGTACCAACCAGTATAATACACCAAAGGTCAGGAATCCGTTCCATCCTAATGTTCCCACATGAACGTGTGCTACAGTCCAGTCGGTAAAGTGACTGATCGCATTGACATTTTTCAGTGATAAAAGAGGACCTTCGAAAGTAGCCATACCATAAGCGGTAACGGCGACAACAAGGAATTTAAGTGTTGCACTTTCACGCACTTTATCCCAGGCACCTCGTAAGGTTAATAATCCATTAAGCATACCACCCCATGATGGAGCTAAAAGCATAATGGAGAACACTGTTCCTAATGACTGTGCCCAATCAGGAAGAGCAGTATATAACAAGTGGTGTGGTCCAGCCCAAATATAAATAAACAGGAAGGACCAGAAGTGAACAATCGACAAACGATATGAATAAACAGGGCGATTAGATGCCTTCGGAATGTAATAATACATCAACCCCAGATAAGGCGTCGTCAGGAAGAAGGCCACAGCATTGTGTCCATACCACCATTGCACCAGGGCATCCTGAACACCTGCATACCACGAATAACTTTTCAGAAAAGTAACAGGTAATTCTACTGAGTTAACAACGTGAAGAACGGTAACCGTAATAAATGTTGCCAGGTAAAACCAGATTGCCACATACAAGTGTTTAACACGGCGCTTCATAATGGTACCAAACATGTTCCATCCAAAGACAAGCCATACAACAGCTATCAGGATATCAATCGGCCACTCCAGTTCGGCATATTCTTTTCCTGTGGTAATACCCAATGCCAGGGTTAAGGCTGCACAAACAATGATTGATTGCCAACCCCAGAAATGCAGATAACTTAAAACATCACTAAACATTCGGGTTTTAAGCAAGCGTTGCATGGAGTGGTAAACGCCTGTAAAAATACCATTTCCGACAAATGCGAAAATGGCTGCATTGGTGTGAATAGGTCTTACCCTACCAAAAGTTGTGTATGGCAGATCAAAATTAAAGATCGGCATGGCCATTTGAAGAGCAACCAAAACTCCGGCTGCCATACCTACCGTTCCCCAAATAATCGTGGCATACATAAAATATTTGACAATTTTATTGTCGTAATAAAACGTCTCTTGTTTCATGTGTTCAACATTTTTTCAATAATTCAGCATTGGTCGTTCATCAGGCCTTTGCCTGCTTGCTCACCTTACTGAGATTTTGGATTTTATTATTTGTTTTTTTCTCCTTCTCTTTTTCATCGAATAAGATACGTACTGATGGTGAATAATCATCATCGTATTGCCCCGATTTTACAGCCCATACAAACAAGGCTAAAAAAACAAGGGCCACACATAAACTGGCCACCACTAATACTATAATTATCTCCATTCTTACGACTCTTTATTCCGTAGCAAAAGTAGAAAATATATTAAGACTAAAAGGTCTTTTTGTGTATTTTAATTCCTTTACTTTTACCGCCTTTAATGACAATCAGGGCATTGTGATTGTTTAACATTTGTTAGATTTTTTCCGTCCTCAAACCTATTTACCTCATAATCAACCTGCAATTTTATCAACATCCTAATTTCTGAAACTACTTATAGGCTGCTATAATCCCTTTCTTTTACCTGATATCATGACACCAATGCTTGTAAACACTACCACCGAAACACTACTTAATGGCATCAGTATGGCCGCAAACAATGGACTTAAATTACCAGATACTGCGAAAGATAAACCCACAATATTATATAGGAAAGATATGCCAATGGCAGCATAAACAATTCGTAAGGCTGACTTGGAGAATTGCATAAACTGTGGTAATCGCATCAATTCTGAAGCACTTATGATGGCATCGCTCGATGGTGAAAACTGGTGCACATCATCAGCCACAGCAATTCCTACATTAGCCTTTTTCAGCGCGCCAATATCATTTAATCCATCCCCTACCATCATCACTACCTGATCTTCTTTCCTTAATTGATCAACATAGACTTGCTTATCTTTGGGGGTTTGATAAAAATGGATTTTCGAGTCATCTTTTATTATTTGACTTAAGGCTTCTTGTTCGGCATCATTATCACCCGATAAAATATGAACATCAGTGTATTGACTAACTGTTTGCAACATTTCTTTCCAGTTGGGGCGATAATAGTTTTTAATAGTGTAATAACCAAGCGTTTTATCATCCATCGTAATGTATACACGTGCCGATTGTTTTGAATCATCTTGTTTCTCTCCAACAAAAGAGGCTGATCCCATCTTAAGCTGATAATTCATAACTGTAGCCTCCACCCCAGCTCCTTCGTGTTCGGTAAAAGAAGCCACATCAAAAAGTCCTGCATCAGATAAATGCTTAACTAAAGCCCGGCTCAAAGGGTGACGAGACTGGTTCGCAACCGATTTAATCAGTGATTGATGATAATGATCGGGAGCTTCGCCCTCGAACTTCACCTCAAAATGATCCGGATCGGTCAAGGTGCCTGTTTTATCAAAGATGATGGTATTAATCTTGGTTAGTTTCTCAATAATAGCTGTGAGTTTCAGGTAAAGATGGTTTTTGCCCAGAATACGCCCAGCGTGACCAAAAGCAAATGGAACAGATAGTGCCAGGGCACACGGGCAGGCAATAATCAATACCGAAGTAAAGGCCATGACTGCCTTACTGCTATCCTCAAAAGCCCAATAAAAACCAGTCACCGCACTAATCAACAGAATGGCAATGGTAAAATATTTACTCACCAAATTTAAGGTATGCGATATCATCGATTCTTTTTCATCGGCATTACTCCGCTCCTTCCATAGCTCAGCCAGATAACCTGTTTCGGCCTTTTTTTCGACTTGCAGCAACAATGAATTTCCAATCACACGACCACCTGCATAAATCAGCTCCATCTTCTCTTTTCGAACCGGAACTGATTCACCTGTGATAAAACTATAATCAATGGCGGCACCTAATGACAGAAGTTTAGCATCGGCTGGTATGATTTCACCATTACGCACCTGTATTTTATCGCCCGATTGCAATTCACTAATTGGTACAATTTCTTCCTCGTTGTCAGATATTCGTGTAATTCCTAAAGGAAAATAGGAACTATAATCATTATCGAAACTTAAAGCTTCGTATGTCTTGGCCTGGTACCACTTGCCTATCAACAGAAAGAAAACTAAGCCGGTTAAAGAATCGAGGTAACCTGAGCCAACATCGGTAATGATCTCGAACAAACTACGAATAAATATCGCAATGATACCAATGGCAATGGGCATATCAATGGAAACAATACCTCGCTTAATGTTTTTCCAGGCGGTAATAAAGTATTCGTTACCAGAGTAAAACATAGCGGGAATGGACAGTAATACACTAATCCACTTAAACCAGGCAATGACATCAGGATTTAGTGAGATGTCGGCCGATAAATAATCGGGGAAACTCAACAACATGACATTACCAAAAATAAAACCGGCAATTCCCAGCTTAACCAATAATCGTTTGCTTCGCTTTGCTGTTTTCTTTTGTTCCTCGGTTTTGATATGCGGTTTGTAATTGATGGAAGCCAACAATGTCATTAGTTCACTCAGCTTAATCTCTTCTTCATTAAAAGTAATAGCGGCCTCGCGCCGATTAAAATTAACTGTAGATGTAATGACGCCTTTATGCAAACGGTTTAGGTTCTCAATCAGCCAGATACATGAACTACAGTGAATAGCCGGAATATAAAGCTTAATCCGCCCAATGGCACCATCATAAAAATCAAGAACCGATCGTTTAATATCTTCCTGATCGAGGTAATCGTAATACTCGACGGATACCTTTTTATTGCGTATGCCGGGTGCTTTTTCAATGTCGTAATAAGCACCCATGTCATTGTCTTTCAGTATATCATAAACCATTACGCAGCCGTCGCAACAAAAATCTTTGTCATCGTGCCGTACCCAGGATTGCGAGGGACTGCCGCAGTGATAGCATGTTTTGGACATATTCGGTTGTTATGTGAGTTCACCTATATTAAAAAGAAAGATTCAGTTTTGTTTTGAAGGTAAACACTTCTAACGATGTTTTGATGATTAGAGGGGTGATTTTTTTGAGAAACCTGGTATTGAGAGCATCTTTGAATTAATTGTCAGATACTAGATCAATGATAAACTGGCTTAAATGTTTCAATATAGATTATAGAACTTAATAAGCTAAATGAGCAGACCTTTTGCTTCTTCAAAAAAAGTTATGGATTTAGAAGTTGCTGGCTAGTGAAATCGGGATCCAGTCTAATTCCTATTGTCCCGTTTTTTTTACCAACAACTGTACTACTCATCATCAGGAAAAATTTCCCTGTCATCATATTGAACCCAGGCTGTAACATCAAAGCTACTGCCAAAATCATAGAAATAACGTCGTCTGAATGTCAGGTTCACAGTCACGCTTTTATTCGCTCTTAAAGAACCTACGTTTTTATATGCCTGATCAATCTCATTGCCATTATTATACAATACCGCATCGACATAAACGTTTTCAGCCTTATTAGACCCCGTATTTTCAATATTCACCTCCACATGGGCAGTGCCATCATCTGACACCCAAGGATCAGATACACTAACAACCTCACAATTGGCGTTGAATGATAATTCAATAATTTCCTCACATGAGGTCAACAAAATAATCAGGAAAATCAGGGTTAATGTTCGTTTCATTTAATAGTGTTTCATTGTATAGTTTAAAGACAAAACAATAATCTATCACACTTATTGTTTTTATGTTTATTTATATATTTGTTTGCTTTCTGTTAATCTGACTAACACTCATTCAAATGAACCATAGATCATTCTATATCTTCATCCTGTTTGCAATTATATTTTCAACAAGTAATGCTTATGCACAGTCCTATGATGACAGAATGAAAAACTTTAATCCTGAATACATTCTCTATAAAAAGAAATGTATTAAACTTGATTTGCCAATTCTTAAACCTTTCTTAATCAGAAAAAGTAATGTATGGGAAAGCATCTATAACAATGCTTTTACGGGAAAGTATGATTTTAAAATGACCTGGCATATACATAATGACAGCCTGTTTATTATTAATACCGACAAGCTGGACTTTCGACTTAAAAAAACACTACAACCCTATTTGAATAATTACCGCTTAAAAAATGTGTGTTTCGCCAGTTTTATTAACGATGTGGTGTCTTTTACATTGAATGATGCACTAATATACGAAGAGTGCATTTATACTATTGAAGATGGCTTGATCACCCGATCAAACGTTTATTGTGAAGAACGTGAAATCAATTTTGATCAAAAGGATTAAGCAATATTAAATTTTTAACCACTCAAAAGTTGAATCAACTAATTTAAAGTCTGAAGAACGATATCCTGATAATGATTTAGCTGCTGTATATTCTTATTTTATTTGCAGCTTTACGAAAAGTGCACCGACAGTCATTCAACCATCAGTGCACCAATACAATTGGTTACGGTTTTACCTTATCAAATAAACTGATGAATAGCCATGTCTGCATTACTTTGAAAAGTTTGATTATCCAAATCTTTCCAAATAGTACTTTGATCTATCACCTTGCCAGTCAATACATTTTCTTTACTTCCATAAAACACACCACTTTTGAATTTTGGATTATTGATACCCTCAACAAAACGTTTAGCACCTTCTTGCACGGAATGAGACATTCCCATTAACGGCATAATTAATTTCATTCCAATATGTTTCAGAAATATTCTTTTCAAAAGAGGTAGATCATCCATTCCATTGGTACCTCTTGTACCTCCCGGACTCATACTAATAAATTTAATATTGGAGTGTTTTTTAGCCATACTGCTCATCCAAAGTGTGCCTCCATACTTGATCCACCCGTAAACCTGAAACGGATCGAAATTTCCTTTGAACTTTGTTCCATCAAAAACAGAAACAAATTCTTCTATTGAGTTTTCGCTTAAATCGGGACGCTTCATGCCCATCTTCTGGATACCTCTGGCAGCTTCAGAACTGGCAAACAAAGCCACATTGTTCAGTTTATTTTGTTCCATCAATTCGTCAACCAATACGACATGTCCTAAAAGATTACTTGCTGTTAACTCTGTTACACCGTCTTTTGTGAGTTTTTCCGGCGTTTTCCCTCCTGCTCCACCTGCATTCATTATTAATGCATCAATCGGGCCAGGTAATTGTAAAACCGCCTGCTTCACAGTTTCTGGTTTCGATACATCCAGTATTACAGTTTTGAATAGATCTCTTCCCGTTGACTCCATCAGTTCTTTTTTTGCAGCTTCTGCTTTCTCCGGATTTCGGCATGCTAAGTAGATGACTTCCGTTTCTTTTATCAGCGCTAATTGTCGTGCTGTTTCTTTGCCAATTCCGGCATTGGCTCCTGTTATTAATATTGACTTGTTCATGTTATGCTTGTTTAAAAAATTTGCTTTGATTATTAGTTATCAAGAGAATAAGCCCTGCCAAACCTAAAATAATCTCCAGTCCGGTAGCTTTTACCATTCCATCAGAAGGCATACCATCAAGCAACATACTTAATAATCTTCCTATGCCTAATGATAGAAAAAGCAGAAAAGAGGATATGGTTGCCGGTTTCCTTAATGAGCTTTTAATACTCCCTGAAAAGGAAAATAATGCCATAGCCACTAACAGCATCCCAAATGAACGAACATCGCTTAATGCACTTGCATTTTCCGCTATCTGAATGCCTTCATTGGCTTTAATAGTAACAGGGTTAAAAGCAGTTAAGCCTCCAATGGCTGTTAGGATAAACCCTGAAACAAACAGGTAAATTTTTAAAATTTTCGAATTGTTCATGACCTTGTTCTTTAGATTTTGATACAAAGATCATGATGAAAGACTTGGTACCTGACACAATTCAGGTCAAAGATTGCGCAATTTAGTTCAGACGATAATCAGAAGGTGATTTTCCAAAATGAATTGTAAAATTTCTATTAAAGGCAGATACTGAATCAAAGCCTACATCGTATGCAATTTCAGATACACGATCCGTATTCGATTTTAATAACTCCGCTGCGCGCTCTAATTTTTTCCGGGTGAGATATTTCTTAGGGCTTTCGTTAAAAACCTCTTTGAATTTTCTTTTAAACGATGATTCACTTAAATGGGTCAGTAATGCCAGTTCTTTGATGGTAAGGTTGGCATAAATGTTTTGCTTAATAACTTTCTTAAACTCCGTTTCATTTGGCTTAAATAAGGCAGCCAGAAAATCTAATTGTGAGGGTGCATTTTGAGATTTTACCAGTAATTGAACGAACTCCTTAAGCTTGGTTTTTATCATAGCATCATCAGCTAATTCAGGATTTTCTAGCAGTATATCAATGCTTTGTCTGAAATTATCCAACATTAAATCTACCTGGATCTGTTTGACATTATAGTCATTTCTATAATCTGAAGTAGTTATATCTAAATCAAATAAATCCCTGACCAAGGAAGGATAAAGAAATACACCTACTGATTCAATGCCGTTGTTACTAGTCTTTTGATTATTGCCCGGCTCAAAGAAATAGTTCAGACACTTGGCAAGCATGGCTGCATCTTTGTTTAGTTTCAGATAATCATCCGGTGTTCTGACACTTACCTCCCCTTTATTAACAAACATAAAACAAGCCTCATCTTCAGCGTACTGCTTTAGCGTTCTGCTAAAATAAGGCATGGATAGTTTAATAAAAACGATCCGGTCTTTATATGTAATAACTTTTTCTTCGAACTTCATTCAAATTGCTATTAATGTGAATCAACAGTTGAAATAAATAAGTAGTCCTATCCCCTCAAAAATACAACTATCCTTGCTCTGATTGATAATTGTGTATTGGCAAATCAATTTGGTTTGTTATTGGTCAAGTCAATGCTTGTTTGCCACGTTGATTATAAAAATAGTAAAGGAGGTTTCTATTCTTTGATATCCCTGATCATTATATAGTTTTTGTGCTTGCCTTCCCCCAAAATAAAATCCATCTCTCCTATATGATTAAAACCCTGTCTTAGGTAAAAATCAATTGCATTCTGATTTTTGTAATAAACACTTAACCAAACTTTGGTGTGATTTAAGCGCTCTATTACTTTTAAACATTCCGTAAGAAGCTTCTTACCTATTCCGGCTCCCTGGAATCGTTCAAGGATGTAAAAAGTCGATATTTCAATACAAGGTTCAACCTCCTTTACCGGGTTTTTGGGAGACAATAATATTTCCACACAGCCAACCAAACAACCATTACACGTGGCTATCAATGTTAGTTTATCTTTATTGGTAATGGACTTTCTGACATTTTCGACAGAATACTCTGCTAATACATAACTTGAAAATTCCTCAATCAATCCGTCAATCGCATAAGTAGAAATCCAGACTTGCTGTTTTAATACGGCTAAATTATTTAAATCGCTTGGTGTGGCTTTTCTGATTTCTATTTCCATTCTCACTTAAATAGATTCTTTAGTTTTAATTAAATAATAGAGGTTGACTTCTCAAATTAATTGTAACAGATGGCAACGCCTGGAAACTGGGCGCCTAAAGTTAGGTCACATGACAAATTACTCATACCAGATTCAAACTAAAACTTACAAATACATTACAATTTGGGTTGTTTATTGGCATTAGGAAATTGGACATACGTAGAAATAACCTTTCTCTTAGATTTTGTAATGTCAATAATTTCCCATTCATCCATGTTTAGGTCCTGTAAGAAATTATTATATCTGTCTTTATGAACTGCAAAACATAGTAAATGTGTTGGTCTGGAGAAACCAACATAGGTCATTTTTAACGATTGCTTTACTCTCTTACCTAAAGTTGTATTATCAATTTCCTTACCTAATATTTGAGAACATAATCTTTGTGATTCATAGGATTTAGCATTAGCACCTCTTCCATCTGTTTGAAAGAAACTCTCCATATATAGAGTTGCTGTGTGTGTTTGACCTTTTGCTGAATGTACAGTACCTATCCCAATCTCTATTTCACCATCTTTAAAAAGATTTGATTCTTCAACCTCATTTATTTCCTCAACTTCTATTTCTGATGCATCATTTATGAAGTTGACAGAACTAGAGATTTGAGAATCAAACACAGATAGAAATTCAGGTATATAGTTTTTAATAGCCGAGTAAGCTTCATCAATTTCTTCATTTATACATAGTAAAGAACAATCATATATTGTAAGTTTAAGAACCTCATATGCTGAAGTATGGTTTATTCTAAAATGATTGAGAAGCTTCCTTTTGGTATAAACCCTGTCAAATTCATCGTAGATGTTTTCTAAACGAATTATTTTTAATAATGCATTTAGTATTTGTTTTCTTACTGATTCTAAAGTTTTATTTGACTTGTCAAAATAAAGGAGGTAGTCTTTTAATACTTTAAAATCTATTTGGGTCTTTACAGAAGTGTGAGAATAAGCATCCCAATAATCCGAAAGCCCAAGCTTACCTTCGTCATCATTTTCCTTACGCCAAGCAATAGCCATGAACTTATTTGGAGAAGGATTAGGAATTTCATTATTCTCTTGCAACTTTCTGATAACATCAGCATATTTTGAGATTACATTCTTGATTGAATCATCATCAAAAATCAGAATATGTGGTTTTATATTTATTGCTGTTCCATCAATATTTTTACAACGTCCCTCTATCTCAAAGAATTCAATGCCTAATCGTTTAACTATAGGGGCCATTAAACTATTTATTCGATGACTTCCATTAATTTCCAAAGTTAATTCACGCTGATTCCAGATTTCTTCAATATGAATTGAGCTACCATTAAAGATTGACTGATTTTTATCTCCAATACGTTGAAAGTTTGAAATAGAATTGCCATCCACATAGAAAATCTGCTCTAAAATTTTTATTTGATGGACATCCATATCCTGCATTTCGTCTACAAAGACATATTTAAACCTACGCTGTAATAGTTCATTATACTTTGGAACATTATTAAGTTGAAATTCAGCTAATGTATAAGCATCATCAAAATGTAGATATCCCTTTTTCAACAAACCTAATTTGAGTTTCTTAATCGACTTGTAGGAATTCGAATTAGGATTTTTAAGTTTAAAACAATCTGGCGAACCATTTGCATATGACTGTAAACGTAAATCCTTTGAAATTCTCACTGATTTAAGAAACTCAAGACCATTAATCTTATTGGATAAATACACTTTAAGTCCATAATTATTAGTGGTCCGATAAAATTTATCTATTTGCTCATAATAAATTTCATTATCAATCCGGTATGGCTTCTGACTGTATTGATTTACATAAAACGGAATGGCAAGAAATGTATCAACAAAGCTTTGAATGGTGCCAATAAAATTTGGATATTGAAATAGTTTGGGTGTATGCTTCCCAATCCTTTCAGTAATCTCATCAACGGCAGCATTTGTGTGGGAAATGACAAGCACACCTGAACCATCATTAAACGGCATTTTCCTTTCCAATATTAGAAGCTTAGCTAACAATGCTGTTGTTTTGCCACTTCCAGGAACAGCTTGTAAATCCAATGTTGAAAGATTACGAATGAAATCTCTTCTTTCATTATCAAAGGATTGACCTTCTTTCAGAAGAATTTGTTCACTGTATTCAATATCTCTATCAGTAACTTCAATTATCGCACACATACTTTATAGCATCAATTAAATACTTAATACCAGTATCTGATTCTGATATTTTTATTTCTTGGTCATTTTCTAATTCTTTCGCAAGCTCATATGCCAAATCTGTTTTCTTTAGACCTTTATTTATGAGCTTCTTTGCAAGCTCCTCTTCATATTTCTGTTCATCTACTTGTGGATGGATTTTTTTGAATGTCTTACAAAAAGCCTGATTTAAAGATGAAGATTTGAACAGGGAATATTCTAAAGTCCAAAACGGAGCAACAAATACATCTACTTCCTGAGCTTGAAGTTTATCAATTATTTCGTTCATTTTGGTAGATGTTTCAGTCTCTACTTCCTCCTGGTTCTTAGCTAAATATTCATAAATAGGGTCACCATTGTCTTTAATTAAGTATACGCCATCAGAATCTTTTTTACGAGTTTTTGTATATGCCCCTACATCAACATCTGTAATAATCGAAACAGGAATATTTAATGAATTAGCATTATCTTTGCGAAGAAACACTTTTGAATAGTGAGAGAAACCTGTATTACCAATATTTACAACGGAAACACCGGCTTCTGTAAAGTCCTTTTGAATTATGCCTTGTAACTTAAGGTACCTTGCTAATGAAGGTAAAAGTATTTCTTCAGCCCAACCTTCAACTAAAACAACACCTTTCGCAAAAAATAAATTTGCTTTTGTCACATCTAAAAAGCGTTCAAGGTGAGTGTAGTCCGAGGAATCAAGTTCTGTGTATTCTGCCCCCATAGGAAAAACAGAACTATTGTTACAGATGATAAGATTCTCTAATTTAACCTTTGAGCCAAGATTGGGACTATGAGTGGTTAGAATTAATTGAATGTTATCTTCTTTTTGCAGATACTCAATAATTTTCATTTGAGCCTGAGGATGCAAATGAGCCTCCAGTTCTTCAATTAATCCAAGCCGTATTCCATTCCAATTCTTTTTTTGCAAGTGTAGAAGCTCAGAGGACATAAATAACCTGTTCAATGTACCCAAGCCTGGATTAATTTCATCTTTTAAGGATAATTCGAGTTTTTCGAGAATGTTTTTCAATGAATTGCCTACAACACCAAAGTTTGATTCTTTATCATGACCATAAAATGCCTGAATGAATTTATCAATGTCATCTTTCAATTCTTTACCTTTTTTATTACCATCTTCAAGAGGTGAACCTTCTTTATCTTTTCCTTCAAAATATTTCTCTACGGATAAATTAAAATCGTTAAATAGTTTTACAAGTATATGAGAATCTTCTTCACCTTTAAAAGCTTCATGACCTTGAAGGATTTGAGCTAAACGTGAGTTTCTTTTAGGAATAAGTTCTGATTGTGCATCCCTTAATGGTTTTAGATAAGTTGCCTTTAGATATTCTCTTGCCTCAGCTGTTAAAGGGTATCCAGTATCATCAACTCCAGCTCTTACGTCTGAGGGTATAATGTACCAATCATTTATATTTCGTGAAACATCGTAGATTAAACGTAAAAATGGTTGTTTACATTTTTCATCTCCAGATTCTGTTGTTACTGTTTCCCACCCTAACCATTCAGTAAAGTTCTTAGCTTCATCGGGTATTAGCCCCCGAAACTCTATCTCAATTCTAAAACGTGTCGTATCATTATTAAAATCCTCATGAGTAACCTTAATCCAATCGTAACTATGGGTTTTTAAAACTAATTTGATAGCATCAATAATTGCTGTTTTACCTGAATCATTTTCACCGATTAAAACATTAAGCCCTCTTTTAAATGTTAGGTTTAAATCTGGCTTATCAAGTTCAATTTCATTGATTGAACCGTATTTTCTAAAATTCCAGAGTTTTAAATTGGATATGTACATGAGGTTAATCTATTTTATAATTGGTTTTGTCCTACCAGATATAATGGTAAATATTTCTATACGTCATTATTACTATCTTTTACTATACAACCTTCATCCCAATTTCCCTTCTCACTCGATGACATAAGTTATTTGCGAATTGCGAATACTAAAATAGAATTTTTGAATTAAAACGTCTGTATTTCTTGATCAGTAAATAACATTTGTTGATCAACAACAACAAATAAGGAGATAATCGGTATTTAACGAGTCACCTTAGTAGAACAGGTTATTTTGCAGTGATCAATACACGCGTAATAAAAAAGCGCCCGGCACATTGCTGCACCAGACGCTCCCCTTTCTACTGCATAACTTTATCTTAAGCTTCTTCTACTTCTTTCTTACGGTTATTACGTGTGCGTACCTTTTCGTTGTTTTCTTTGATAGCCTGTGCCACGCGGTCGGCAAAAGCACCATATACTTCGGGTTGTGCTTCTCTCATCGCCCTGAGGTAAACCACCAGTTTGTTAAGTAACTCAATAAGGATGACTCTAAGCTCGCTGGCTGTTAACTTTTTATCTTTCTTAATTTTTGCTTCCTGGTAATCGGCCGATGTCTGTCGGAATTTAGCCTGAGCTATCTCCAGGTTACTGATGGCTTCGGCCATGCCAGGTAACCGGTCAACACTCGCTTTAATGGCTTCCTGGCTCAGGTCGGCCAGCAAGGCTTCAACCAGTGTTGATTCCTTATCATAGCTCTCATTAATCATTTCTAAGCCAAAACGGCTTAATACCTCGTTGACCACCAAAGCTGCACCTCGCTTTTCCTCGTCAGGAAAACTAAGATAGGCATCGGTTAACTTAAACACCGAACGCGAACAGTCATCGCGCTGCACATCTTCCTTCTCAAGCAGCGATTTAATTAAACCGCTATTGGTCATGCTGATCAGTAATGTTTTGTTGCTGTCAATATCACTCAGCAAACGGGTAATATACGCATCAGCCGACCAGTCAGATTCTTTAGAGGCATCTACAATTACCACTGATGTGTTTCCTACTTCGGTAATGTAACTTCTCCTGTTGATAAATAATAACTTTGTCATAGTAATTAAGTTTTAAGGCCATAAACTAAGCTGCTAAGCATTTGTCGAATCAAAAAGTGTATACATGTATAATCCAGGCAGAAGGAAAGTAAGCAATATTACTTGTGTCACTTGCCTGCTTATTGGCCGGGTGCCATTCTTCATATAAAGAATGGTTGCCCAAGCAAAAGGGGAAGCTTTCTACATATGAAGAATGCTTGTCCAAATAAAAAAGGAAGCATTCTACAAATAAAGAATGGCCGTCCAAGAAAAAAGTGGAGCTTTCTACATATGAAGAAAACGTGCCCAAGCAAAAAAGGAAGCATTCTACATATGTAGAATGGCTGTCCAAATGAAAAGGGAAGCTTTCTTTATATCAATAATGCCTCCCCAAGAGAAAAGTGCCTTTTATTACTATAACAATTGGGAGGTGTCAACGACCACCCAATATACATATAATAAAAAATGCACTTAATAGCTGCTATTATTTACCATGCGTGAGAACACGCGCAATAGCGAGGGCTTTTCCAAATTATTCTATACCAATAAATACACTTTGTAATTGACGATGCTAACGTTTTAGCTTATCGCTGGTTAAAGTTTATGCTTATTAAATGTTTATGTATTGAAAATATATCAAGTCAATAGTGATGTCATCTAATTACATAAACATGAATATAATTGATTGAAATTTTATATACAAATCAATTATCACATATTATTATGCTATTACACAAAAACCGTTATTTAACTACATGCAGAAGTCGCATACGTAATTCACTGATTACAAATAGGTTTTAGTTGATCATATTCAATATTTTTATCCTGTGATTTTTTTTGAGTTTTTTTGGTGGGATGTTGAATGTAGAGGGAAGATTGGCGAAACGGATCGTATCTTTATTTGCTATAAGTAATTAAAGATACGATCCGTAAACTTTCCAAATTAAGTTGGGGATTACTACGTCTCTCCTTTTTCTTAGTCCTCTAGCCGGACGGGCTTTCGTTTTGACACGAAACAAGTCTTTACTTTTCTCCTTGATGAGTAAAGTAAACAAAAGAATCAAGACTTCACCACTCGATGACCCACTAATGATTTGCTTCGCAAGAGATTTATTACATGATTATTGCTCCATTCAGCATTATTCAAACAAGTTTGATACTGCATTCATTAATCGCAATAATTAAATGATATGCAGCTTGGTATCAAACCTCTTTCTAGCTGCGCTTCATCAAGTGGGTACCCCATCTACCTTACTGAGGTCAGGCATACAATAGCAGTTGTTTAAATAAACCAAAACAACATTTCCATTTGAATAGCTTACTTACTCCCCCCTTCGCCACGTATCCCTACTCTTCGGGAAGCGGGAAAATCATTTTATGTGAGATGGATCGGATCTTTATTTGTGTTTTTGTATATAAAGATCCGATCCGTGAGCTTTCCAAATTAAGTTGGTATTTACTCTCTGTTTCTTTGGCTTTGACTATAAAAAAATCCCACCTTACTCCCTGGATTTTCTATAGGTTTTTACACGCTCCTAATTCTCCTTATTGGTTGTAAACTAACGTTTACAAATGACGTAGTTAAAAACTATGCCCTGCGCAGTGAGTCATTGGTGTTGATTACGATGATCAGGTTATAAATTCTGCCCGTATATATAAAAATAAACTATTTAAATACTTGATTAATTCCTGGTGATTCAGATGTTGCTTTTAGAAAATCAGGGAGTTGAATCTAATATTCTTCCTGCTTGTGCAGTTCCAATTATTTCATTTCCAACATCTGTTGAACGATAGGTATTTGAATACCAGTCGTAATACATTCCTCCATATCCTTTTCCATTCATCCCAAATCCTGGAGGTTTATAGCCTCCTCCTATACGTAAGCCTGTTATTCTGTCTCATCATACATATCATCCCCACTATCCTTTCGCATAAATTTTGCAATCCGATAACCACTCGGGTCAGTATACTTTAAAGGGTTATTTAAACAATAAGAGTAACGGTTAAAGTTTTGGGTATTGGTGGGTGATTGTACTACCGGGTCGGCACTTAAAAAGCGGCCAACAGTGGGGTCGTACAAACGCCCGTTCATATTAACCAGATTAAACCAGGGCAGTTCCTCGTGGGCGGTAAAACAGCGTCCGGCCAACAGATCGGGTTCGCCACTTAAAGTATACTGCCAGGTGTCTTTGTCGCGCCGGCGGCCCCAGGCACCGTAACAATACTCTTCCGATAAAGCAGTACCGGCAGCCTCAACCACGACTATTATTGAGGCTTGCTCATCGGTAAGTGTATATCCAATATTGTTGCTTGAAGTGCCCATGCACTAATCAATTAAACAATAGGTAGATAAAAGAGTGAACATTGGGGAACTTATATGCTGAAAATTGAATAATAAAAAACAAAAGCATACCACCTAATGGAAATAATCCTTTAGGTTTTAAGTTATTCAGAAAAAAAGTTAGTGAACAAATAACAAATAATCCCCACCAAAATTCTATTTGAATATTTTCTTCATATATATCCCTCATTTGCTTATTCATAAAAGGTACACATCCGAAACAAATTAGAATAATTATTGTACTCGCTTTTTTTGTATTTAATATGTTTTTCATTACTATATTAATAATATTCATAAATTCTATGCCATTAGGCTTATAAAAAGTTTGAGTTGTAAAATGCACAGACATCCCATTGTATATTGAAACTGATGTTCTTTCAACCATGCATATATTAGCGGGTAAAAGATTTTCCATATTATAGATATCTGCTCTTGTGTTGGAATAACTAGTTACTATATCACCACAGTGTTTACCCATCTTATAAAGAAAGCTATTCTGTTTCCCACCCTGAAGGATAGTTAATGTTCAAACTTTTGGTATGCTTATAACTACCAAAGTTGAATGGTTTAATCCTATTCGCTAACCAGAAGAAGGAAACATGTTTTTTAATATTGTTGATACATGCTTACCAAAGCCAAGTTTAAGGGTTTCTTTAATAAAAATATTGTATCGCTTTAAAAGCAAAAGCTCGATTTCTCAATCTTTTTGATTAGTTATTCCAAAAAAGATGTTGACAGGCGACACATATTACCATCTTTATTAAACCCAATATAAGACCTATACATCCCATCTCCATATCCAGCAGAGAAGATGGCAATATTTTGTTTATCAACTGATATAACACACCATTCTCGAGTATGCTTATAGTTTTTACGCATTTCGTTCATTAAATAATCATAAAACTTTTCATTATATTGATAATGTGTATCGATTTTATTACATACATCTAAATCCATAAAACTACCAACCCCTGACTCTACAAAATAACCTAAGTTTTCACTACTTTCTTTAGGGTTTGTATATCCTAAATACTTCCAATTATCAATGGAATCATTTGAAAATAGTATACTAGCCATTATAATCCTTTGGTCATACTCCAAGTCCGCTATTACAATTTCCACAGGATAAATTCCTTTTGGAAAATTGTAATAAAATGGTAAGCAATCTGGCTTACTTAATGGGTCACATGCTACTACTTTACCTGATGTTATTTGGATTTTACCAATGTTGATTGTTTTGCAAGCGATTGTATCGATTTTTAATAACTTATTTATATGCAAAATAGGTTGATACTCATTTTGTGAATAAGTTTCAATATTAATTATTAAAAACAAGGTTAATATTAAAATAACCCGACTTAGAAATTTATCCATACTACGTTTATTGGTGTTTCCAAAAATCTGAATTAGGATTCAATTCACCTTATATTTCGTATAGAGGATAACCTCCAGAAAAGCCCGATCACCGGGCTTTATTAAATCATTCTTGTTTAGTAAACTTATATCTTGCACCTCCAATTTCTTCTTCCCAAAAAAACAAATACCATGGTGGTTGGTTTTCCATAATCCCCTTACTACCTGCTATATATATTTGTGTTACGCATCCTCCTGGTAAACTCTCACTATTTTCAAAATACAAAGACACAATCCATCTGCCCTGTTCATATTTCATTTCCCAATTTCCAGTTTCACTAAATAGTGATTCTGCAAAATCTTCCGAAAATGGTAGAAACTTATCTTTTGGTAAATCTTGGGTAGAAAAAGTTCCTTCTTTGTTAAATTGAAAAATAGCACCATCATTTGCAATCCATTTACCGACTATACTATCAGTAGTAGGATTTTCTGACTTGCAGCCTATAAATAATAACATCATTATTGAAAGGCTTAATATATTTATTGTTTTCATTACCATATTATTGTATCTGTCCAAATAAATTTTTGTGATGTTTTAGAACCTGGACCAGACGAAAAAGTTTCATTAATCCAGGCACCAGCTGTCCTCTGCCAAATTGGCCAATAACCGATTATTGGAGGTCTCATTGCAGATTGCATTGTTGACGAATTCTCTACCATGAATTGAATTGTTGCTGAACTCCCATTTACAGCAGTTACTCGCCACTCCAAATTATATGATCCTAAATATGTAACTGCTAGATTACCAGTTACACCAAAGGTTGCCAAGGTTGAATAATCCTTTATGTACTTACCAACACCCAGGATTCCGCTTAAGTCATATGGCGCATTCCCTCTCATCTTTCCATTCGCAATCATACCTGGGATTGATTCTTTTGTAGTTAATACATGACCATGTTCTCTTAGCATTTCTGTAAAAACATCTCCATTAGTAAAATCACGATGTCTTGGCCCCGTTCCAGTCAACCACTCTACGCCAACATCCAAGGAGTCACCCGACTATTTGCGTCACTTTTATACCCCCGCACAACATTTTTTAAAACTTTACCAGTTTTAGAGTCAATTACTCGATAGCCCCATGGTTTTAAGCTGTATGAATCAAGCCTGTTAAGAACTGTACCAAGGCTAACAATATCATTTCCAACATCTGTTGAACGGTAGGTGTTAGAATACCAGTCGTAATACATTCCTCCATATCCTTTTCCGTTCATACCAAATCCAGGAGGTTTATAGCCTCCTCCTATACTTAAGCCTGTTATTCTGCCTCCTCTACCTCCGAATGTACTAGCATCATATTTCGACCATAATCCCCCTCCGTCTTGTGTCTCATCATACATATCATCCTCACTATCCTCTCGCATAAATTTTGCAATCCGATAACCACTAGGGTCTGTATATTTTAAAGGATTATTTAAACAATAAGAGTAACGGTTAAAGTTTTGGGTATTGGCGGGTGATTGTACTACAGGATCGGCACTTAAAAAGCGGCCAACAGTGGGGTCGTACAAGCGCCCGTTCATATTAACCAGGTTAAACCAGGGCAGTTCCTCGTGGGCGGTAAAACCGCGTCCGGCCAACAGATCGGGTTCGCCACTTAAAGTATATTGCCAGGTGTCTTTGTCTCGCCGGCGGCCCCAGGCATCAAAGCTGTACTCTTGCGATAAAGTTGTACCGACAGCATCAACCTCGACTATTATTGAGTCTTGCACACCAGTAAGTGCATATGCAATATTGTTGCTTGAGCTGCTCACAAAGTTAATTTCTATTAAACTGTTAGCTCCATAAAGATAAAAATTATCCGGATAGCTGTCATCGATATATTCGGTATGCTCATAGATGACACTAATAAAGTTTTCGGTTAACACTTGAACAGTAAACCTATTTCACTACCCAGAAAAAAACATTGTATTTAAAATGATTGATATCTTTCTGACCAAGAAAAAATTTAAAGACTTCTTTAATGAAGATATTGCTACGTTATAATTGAAAAAAATCCAGACTTGCTGGACTTTTTCTATATGGTTTGACAGTTTATTTTAGTTTGGAGTGAGTTGATGGAATGACTGTATACTGATGGATTATTCGGCCTTTTTGCATGTCTTTACTTTTTAAGTCTTCAATAGCCCAGTATGCAACAACTCTTCTAATACCTTTATTTCTGTAATTTACTTGATATGAAGCTTTTGAATTTACTATAGGATAAAAATATAATGGATATTGTTTTAAATCTCTACTTTCCTCATCCTCTATATAGTCACCAATCATTACGGTAACTTCAGTATTTGGAGGATTCACAAACTTCATATCTCTTTTGTATTGAACACCAGTAAAAATCGTATCATACACAACAGAATCTTCATATAATACTCCACTTCCTTCATAACTCTTTGTCACACCTTTGCTGTCGTAATTGCGATAATATCTCAATGCTCCTTCGTTATATAACTTATAACTCATGACATTACCGTTCCTATAATAATAAGTATATTCTTCATTAACCTTGCCATATACGGCAGTACTTTTCTTAACCTCTTTATAATTACCTCCAAATAAATAACGCTGAATCACTAAACTATCACTTAGTCGCTCTTCTGACCACACAAAATCAGTACTCCCATCATTAAGGGATGATACCCTTTCTATGTTACAAGATTGAAAAACTAAAGTACTTATCAGTATAATTACAATATTAAAAAATAATTTCATATTACAATTTGTTTTATTTTATTCTTTTATAATAATCATAAGAAGTTGGAGGTTTATACCAGTATGGAGGTGTTACTCCATCTCTAATTGGCATAAATGTGGTATCTACATTATTGATATTCATTATTGTTAAAGCAGGAGCCACTCGATAATTCCAATTCAAAATAATAGTGTCTCCATCATTCCAATTCTGAGGGTTAGATTGAGGTTTCATTAATCCTTTAAACCAACCTGCAAACGTATATTGAAATGGAGGAGAATAACTCATATCAATGGGACGTCCATCAACATGTCGTGCTTTCTCTCTTGGCTGCCAATTGGAATTTCCTAAAATAATTAATCCTCCATTTTGGTTATATCTAACAGCCTTTTGTGTAGGATCTCCACCCGTTCCATAATAACCGGGAACAACTCTCGTATTATCCATAGGTGCGATATAACTATTCCACCCCCTTAGGTTTAGGATTTGATTATTTTTCACTTTAAATACACCTGGTAGTAAAGGCATATCCATTATACCATAAGCAACCAAAGGAATACCTGCCAATAGTTTAAATTGAACTTGTGCATCTTTACCTTCGGATACTGTCCTCGCGTTTGGTAATGCATAGTTATAATAAACTTCTGTATATGAAACCACATAACCGCTAGCATCATAGTACCTCCCTGTTAACCAATTATATGTATATCCTGAGGAGTTACCTCCACCACCTCCTCCGAATGTACTGGCATCATATTTCGACCATAACCCTCCTCCGTCTTGTGTCTCATCATACATATCATCCTCGCTATCCTCTCGCATAAATTTTGCAATCCGATAACCACTCGGGTCAGTATACTTTAGAGGATTATTTAAACAATAAGAGTAGCGGGTTTCAATAGAACAATTATTTTAATTGCTCAGACCTTGTAAAGATGCTGTTGTCAATAAAACTTTCTATTTCAAAACTTTCAAGAACACTCTCAATGAAAACATTTAAATTCAATTCATTTGAACTATCAAGAGAAGATTTGACATACTCAATAGCTGATTCTTTGCCTTGTAAAAAGGCGATTAAAACAGCTCTTCGAATTATAATATTCTCACTTGTTGTATTGGCATATTTTGAATCAAATTTATTTAATGAAATTGTGAATTTATCAAATGCCTTTTTAGAATCCTCAGATTTATATAACGCACACCCTTCCAAGAAGAAATAGTAATAATTATGGGAATCTAATAATTGTAACGATCTTATAACACTAATAGCTTGACCATACTCTTTTGTTGATGTTAGTATATTCATCTTATTGACATAGGCACTTTTATTAAGTGAATCAAGTTGTATCGCGCTGTCCAATAACATTAATGCATCACCTATCAATACAGAATCATTGCTATTAGTTGGAATGCCAATCCTCATATAAATATTGTTCGCTTTATCGTTTAACTTAATTGACCTAGCCTCATTATCATCTTTACTGATGCACGCATAAACACCAACCATTACTACAATTACAAATACTATTCTTTTCATATTCTTTTTTTTTAAAACTCTACATAACCTTGATAAATAAGATGTCCTGTTGAACCACCCCACCATCTATTTTGAAATACAACAATATTAATAATTAATTTAACATTTCCATTTTCTGGTAATAAGAACCTTGCATATCCATCTTGCTGCCATTTGGAATCATAAAAGTGTGCACCTATTTCATTATTCATTGACAATCTTTGATACCCTATTTCATTTCCATTATGAATCAATCTCATATTGGCATTAATTAAATTAGAGTTATTTTTGGGGAATGTTTGCACAAATCCTTCTGCATACCATTTTCCTTTTTGGTTTTGCTTGACTGAAATAAATCCAGAATAATATCGACTCGCAGTTGCATCGGCTCCAATGTCTGAATCTGCATCGGCTGCATACGTAAATCCTGGCTTTATCTGATAGTAAGCTTCTTGATAGATTATCTTAGGTGACTTTTTTGAACTGGTTTTCCCCTTAAATTCACCGGACATTAAAATTCCATCCATAACAGCATATGCCACTAATGGAAGATTATTCTTTAATTTAAATTGAACTTGTGCATCTTTACCTACATAATATGCTCTTGCATTTGGTAACACGTAATTATAATGAACTTCATTATATGAAACCTCATAACCACTAGCATCATAGTATCTTCCTGTTAACCAATTATATGTATACCCTGAGGAGTTCCCTCCACTGCTACCTCCTCCATATGTGTTATTATGATACCTCGACCACAAGCCTCCTCCGTCTTGTGTCTCATCATACATATCATCCTCGCTATCCTCTCGCATAAATTTTTCAATCCTATAACCACTCGGATCAGTATACTTTAAAGGATTATTTAAACAATAAGAGTAACGGTTAAAGTTCTGGGTATTGGTGGGTGATTGTACTACCGGGTCGGCACTTAAAAAGCGGCCAACAGTTGGGTCGTACAAGCGCCCGTTCATATTAACCAGGTTAAACCAGGGCAGTTCCTCGT
>NZ_CEXQWX010000018.1:25797-56683 GCF_982718395.1 Carboxylicivirga sp. | reverse complement strand
GGTAATATTGTTGGTAATGATAGTTCGTCAAAGGATAATAGTGTTGATATAAAGATGATCCTGATGCCTGTTACAAAGTTTAGTCGATTGTATACTCTCAAATATGGCATTGACGAAACCAATACATTGCTTCGGATTAAGAAACTATACGAGGAAGAACTTATTCCGAAGAGTATGTATGATGAATTAACGATGTCATATAACTACCTGATGCAGCTACGATTCCGATTTCAGGCTGCGGCCTTGTTAAAAGGGCGTGATCCGGATAATAAAATAGACGTGTCTGAATTAACACAAATTGAAGTGGGCACCATAAAAAAAATATTCTCAGAGGTGAATAACATTCCTGTGAAGGTTAATCACGATTTTAAAGTTTAGTAAGGCGATTGTTTTTATTCGTAGCTAAGTATGTAGTGATGATGGATATCTACAATAGTCAATGCCTTGAAAAGGTGTAATCTACTTGTCAATTAAGCTTCAGTATTATATTGATTTGGCATATTTTTCTAAGAATTGGATATTGACCGATTAATAATATATTTGCTTCCCAGTAAACACAGAAATGGTTCAAGGGGTATCAAATAATGACTTGATTAAGGAGATTAAAAGAGGTGATGAGTCAGCCTATGAGATACTTTTTATGAAATATTTCAACCGGCTTTTCGGATTCGCCAAGTCAATATTAAAGGACGAAGGGCTGGCTCAAGATATAGTTCAGGAAGTTTTTATTAAGATTTGGGAGAAACGGGATGGGATTGAATCTACAAATTTGGATGCCTACTTATACAGACTGGTGCGCAATCAGTGTATATCACAAATAAGGCATTTAAAAATTGTAAAGAATACACATCGGGATTTTTCTGAGATTAAGAATATAGAAGAACTTTATCGAATTGATTTCTTGCGAGATGAACCATACGTTTGTATTGAGAAAGAGCTTGAACAGGAAATAAAGCAGGTTATAAATTCATTACCCGAACGATGCAGGGAAGTATTCACATTAAGTCGTGTTTCAGGATTAAAAAACAGGGAAATTGCAGAGCAACTGGACATGAACATTAAAAATGTTGAGAAGCATATTACCAAGGCGTTAACTGTTTTTCGAAATCACTTTGGAGAGCAATTACCAATAGCTATTATTGTTCTGCTGTTACAGCAAATGAGTTAATACTCGTTACCTTCAACCTTGAATTAATCCTTCCTATTTATTTATCAGCCTGGAATAAGAAATTATTTGGCTCGTTTAAGTCCTAATGATTGGCAAAGATTTTCTTTGTACATTGGAAATGAAGGGATAATCATAAATGGTGTATCATTATTAAATACAAAATTTAAAAATATTTGATATTGGAAGGGGGGTATTTGATTACCAGTTGCGTTATACTAATACAACGATGAAAATGAATAAAGATAATAAGCATATAACAGAACTATTTAAACGCTATTTCTTAGGCGAAATTACAGACAATGAAGCCGGTGAATTGACAAATTGGCTACGTGAATCACCGGATAACATGACACGATTTGATAAAGCTAAAGAAGAATGGCAAGGGGAAAAGACTAATTTATTAGCTCAGTCTAATTGGTTGCAATTAAAGAATAAAGTAAACCGATTAAATCAGCTGGATATAAATATAGGGTCTAAGTCTGTTCATCAGGTAAAATGGTTAAAGATTGCATTAGTTGCAGCTGTTATTGTTACTCTGGGAATTGGCAGTTTATTGATGTTGCTGTTACAAGATACAAGTAATCGTTACGATAATTTGGTTTTTGAAACGCCAAGAGGTAATCGTTCAAAAGTTGTATTGGGTGACAGTACTATCATTTGGCTTAATGCTGATACACGTATTGAGGTGTTAGCATTAAATAAAGATGAAAGGATAGTTTCATTACAAGGACAAGCACATTTTGAGGTAACCCGTAATATCCACTCGCCCTTTGTTGTTCACACCAATGATTATGATATTACAGTACTTGGAACCGTGTTTGATGTTATGGCATATGATGATATGAATCGCACAGTCACTACACTGTTCGAAGGTAAGGTAAAGGTAAGTAATGATGTTTCTGATATAGTATTGAATCCCGGACAACAGGTTGTTTGGGAAAAAGATAAACTAGAAGTTAGTGAGACGGAAAATACTGAATCTACTAAAGCGTGGGTGAGAAATGATTTTAACTTCGATAATATCGCCCTGGGTGAATTACTAAAGCAATTAGAGCGTTGGTATGATGTAGATTTTGAATATAACAAAGAGGAACTCAGTGAGTTCAGATTTACAGGTGTTTTCAAGAATGAAGAGACCGTTTGGCAGGTTTTGAATGCAATTAAATTATATATCCCTATTAAATATGAGAAAACAGGTTTAAGAAAAATAAAGATTACCAGAATAAAATAAAAAAGGGAGAAAAGCGCGACCCATTCTCCCCGGATTCAATTAAAGTAAATAATAACTAAATCGATTCAAAAGTATGGAAAAAGATTATTTTTCACAAGGGAGAGGTATGCCCTTTTCTAATCGTAAAATTCTGAAAATTATGAAATTGACATTTTTCATGATGTTATTGGTTATTCAGCAGGTTTTTGCCTTAAGCACTTATTCACAGGTGGAAAAAATGAGTCTGAACTTAAGAGAGAACACTCTAAAAGAAGTTTTTCAAATGATTGAGAAAAACACAGAGTATTCGATTCTCTATGATGAAAGCTTGCTGGAAAACACTTCTTTAAAATCAGGAAATTATCAAGGTGTTGTTATTTCAGAAATTCTGGATAAACTATTGACCCAAGAAGGATTACGCTATCAGGTGATTGATAAAATGATTGTCATTCTAAAGGACCAAAGCTCTGGCCCTGCGGATAATTATGAATTTCAACAAGATAAAATACATCTTAAAGGTCAGGTGATTGATCACACGGGGGAACCAATTGTTGGAGTTAATGTGATAATTAAGGGAACAACAAATGGTACAATTACAAGTGTTGATGGAACTTACAACCTTGAAGTTGATGCCGATGATGAACTTATCTTTTCCTTTATAGGGTTTGAAAGCCAGACAATAAGTGTAAATGGACGACTGAATATCGATGTTACCTTAATGTCTGATGTTCAAAATGTAGATGAAGTGGTGGTTACAGCCTTGGGTATTAAGCGAGAAACAAAAGCTTTGGGATATGCAGTTCAGGATGTTAAAGGAACAGAAATTCAAAAGGCCAAAGAGTCAAATGTAATCAGCAATTTAACAGGTAAAGTAGCTGGATTAACCGTTTATAACTCATCCGATTTTTTTCAAACGCCTAAATTCTATCTAAGGGGGGCGCAACCATTAATTGTAATTGATGGTATTCCTGTTAATTCTGATTTTTGGGATGTCAGCAGTGAGGATATAGAAGAGATGAGTATTCTGAAAGGCGCCACAGCTTCGGCATTATACGGATCACGAGGGGCTAACGGAGCTATCATGATCACAACTAAAAAGGGTAAATCTGAAAAAATAAGTGTTGATATTTCAAGCAGCACCATGTTTAAAGCTGGATATGTTGCTATACCGGAACCACAACAAGTTTATGGTACAGGTGATAATGGCCAGTATGCCTATGTTGATGGACGTGGCGGCGGAGTTAATGATGCAGGTACATATGTATGGGGACCAAGATTGGATGAACGTGATCCGACAACTGCCAGTGGCTGGAAAGAGATTCCACAATGGGATAGTCCGATAGATGAAAATGGTAACCGTATTCCTACACCATGGCGTTCCAGAGGTCGTGATAATCTGACTAATTTCTTAGAGACGGGTTTTATAACAAACAATAATATCAGCGTATCGCAAAGCACAGAAAAAGGAAGTTTTCGTATTTCTATGTCGCATGCCTATGAAAAGGGGCAGGTGCCAAATACCAAACTGAACAATTCCACATTTACCATTGGAGGGACCACAAAAATTGGTGAAAAGTTTAATCTGGAATCATCATGGACCTATAACCGGCAGTATTCTCCAAACTATCCTTATACGGGTTATGGAGGCGCCAACTATGTATACAACCTGTTGGTATGGTCGGGAACTGATTATGATATTCGTGATTTCAGGGATTATTGGTTGGTAGAAGATGTTCAACAGAAGTATTACCAATATACTGTGTGGTATAATAACCCATATTTTCTGGCTTATGAAACCACCCGATCATATTACAAGGATGTGAACTATGGTTTTGTAAATATGTCGTATGACCTGGCCAAGGATCTTAAGCTGGCTGGGCGTATCGGGAGTAACTGGAACAATACCAAATCTGATCAGCGAACACCCAAAAGCTATGGTATGGGTGAGGGAAACTACACCAATAGCCAATCGTATTATTTTTCTATCAACAGCGATGTGTTTTTGACATATAAGAAAGATCTGTTTGATGGCTTTACAGTTGACGCACTTTTAGGAGGAACAATGAACTATTGGGAAAGTAAATCATTATCAGCTAGCACAGATGGTTTGAATGTGCCGGGGTTCTTTTCATTGTCGAACTCGACCAATCCGGTATCGGCGAGTAACAGCTTTTCGAGAAAACAAGTTAATAGTGCATACGGTAAACTGAGTTTAAGCTATTTAAACGGATTATATCTTGATGTAACCGGACGTAACGATTGGTCGTCGTCATTGCCTGAAAATAACAGATCCTATTTTTATCCGTCAGTTGCATTAAGCGGTATCATCTCCGAATTTATTAAAATGCCGGATGTTATTAACTTCTGGAAATTACGTGGCTCATGGACTGTTTCCAAGATGGATGTGGGTTTATACAGTATTAATCCTGCTTATACCGTAAGCTCAGATGTGAGACAAGGAAATAGTGCTGCTTATTATCCGTCAACAATTGTTGGAACAGATGTGGAACCAGAAGTGAAACGAACTTATGAAGTAGGTACAGATATCAGCATATTATCAAACCGCCTGCGTCTTGATTTAGCCTATTTTAATACACTAAACTATAATAAAATTGCCTATGCCGATATTTCAGATGCTTCTGGTTTCTCAAGCAAACAGGTAAATACAGATGAGGAATTTGAGCAAAAAGGCTTTGAAGTGGTTTTATCTGTTACGCCTCTTAAAACGAAATCATTAACCTGGGATGCTTCTTTTAACTGGTCAACAAGTCGTTGGTATCTTAAAAAAGCCGATCCGGTTTATACAGCCAAATCATCATGGATAAAAGAGGGTGAACGTACCGATTATATCATCGGTTACGATTGGGAGCGTGATAATGAAGGGAACATTGTGCATAATTCAAGCGGTTATCCGGTTAGCAGTAACTACGCATCTGTATTTGGATATGGCTCGCCTGACTGGGTATGGGGTTTTACCAATAATATTAAATATAAGAATTTTGACTTGTCATTCTCTTTCGATGGTCGTGTAGGTGGTGATATCTACTCTCAGACCAATCAGGCTATGTGGAACAGTGGAACCCACCCCGAATCGGTAAATGTGTATCGTGAGGCTGCTGTTAATGGAATTAATAACTACACGGGTAATGGAGTGGTTGTTACCAGTGGTGAAATAATCCGAGATGAACAAGGAAATGTAATCGAAGATACCCGTGTTTTTGAGCTCAATCAAACACAGGTATCCTATATTTCTTATATGAAAAGTTACAATCCATATGTAGGCAATATGAAATACCAAAGTATGTACGACCAAACCTTTCTGAAATTGAGAGAGTTCAGTTTGACTTATAATGTACCGTCAACCCTGACTAAAAAGTTGGGTATGTCAGGAGCATCGCTTGCTTTTATAGGTCGAAACTTATGGTTATGGACCAAGGAAGTGAAACATATAGATCCGGATAATGGAAGCGATAATTTATCATCAGCATCTGTTCGAAATATTGGATTTAACATCAAATTGACATTCTAAAAACATTGGTTATGAAGAAATACTTAAACAATATAGTAGCCCTTATAGTGATGGTCGTTTTGGTTAACTGTACAGGTAATTTTGATGAGCTGGCAGTGAATCCTAATAAAACGGAGGAAGTTATACCAAGTTTGTTATTTACAGGAGTGAGTTTAAATCTGGCTTCAAGTGGTGGAAAGCCGTTCTTTTATTCACAGATGGTATCTAAACAGATTGTTTGGACTGAGGCCATGGAGAGCTATCAGTATAATAGATTTGGACGTTCAAGCTTTTATAATTATTCCATCCTGCGAAATGTGGAGAAAATGGTGGAAGAAGCAGAACGTACAGATGAAGATGTATATCTTGGTTTGGCTCATTTTTTTAGGGCATGGTTCTATTATGATTTGACAATGGTCTTTGGTGATATACCTTACGAAGAAGCTATGAGAGGAGAGACTGAGGGAGTATACACGCCTGCTTATGATTCACAGGAGACAGTTTTTTCAGGAATATTGAATGAACTTGAGCAAGCCAATGAAGTATTGATGAATACAACTGATGTTATTACTGGTGACATTTTTTACAATAATGATATCCTGAAATGGCGGAAAGCTGTTAATACATTTGCATTACGTGTGCTGATAACACTTTCAGAAAAGGAAGATAACTCCACATTGGGAGTTAAAGAGCGCTTTAAAAAAATAGTAGAAAACCCGGTAAAATATCCATTAATAGAATCGTTGGACGACAATCTGATGTTTCTTTACACAGATAAAGAAGGTGAACGATATCCGTTTTATAATCATAGTCACCAGCAATATCCTCATCTTGACGAATCATTTGTGAATATGTTGAAAGAGCAGCAGGACAGACGCCTTTTTTATTATGCACAACCAACAGGAGAGTCGGTGGCTAACGGTATTCCATCCAATAGCTACGATGCTTATGCTGGTGGCGACGGAACACTTCCTATCGAAGACCTGCAGCAATTAGAAGTTAATAAGCAGATGTCGAGGATACATGAACGTTATTATACTGATCCGGAGAATGAGCCTTACGTAGTGATTGGTTTGGCTGAAAAAGAACTATTGATGGCTGAGGCAGCACTTCGAGATTGGATAAGTGATGATGCGGCAGTACATTATAATAATGGTATCACTGCTTCAATGAAGTTTTATGAAACATATGGAATAAGTTATGAGGAAGCGGAGATAACAGATGGTTATATAGCCTCATATCTGGAGCATCCAAGAGTGAAATTTGATGAAATGAATGGACTGGAACAAATTATTACGCAAAAGTATATTGCAACCTTTTTGCAAAATAATTGGGTGCAGTTTTATGAGAACAGAAGAACTGGCTTTCCCGAGATCAAAATTGATCCTAATACCTCAATGAATACTGGGTATGAAGATCAAATTCCTGTGCGTTGGATGTATCCTCAGTCAGAATCAGATTCAAATAAAGCAAATGTTGAAGAAGCCATTAAACGACAGTATGGCGAAGACAATGTAAATGCTTCAATGTGGTTGCTTAAATAAATTAATCAAAACGAAACGAACATGAAAAAGAATCATATAATATACTTATTAATAGGATTACTGGTGCTTATTTTTACAGCCTGTGATGAGTCTGAAGAGCCGGAATCCATTTATGTTTATTTTAAGGACTCAGAATCCAGTGTGGTTGAAAATCATCCGGAGGAGTTACTAATACCACTTAAAGTTTTTTCCACTTCCGAAGCAGTAAGTGATATTAAAGTAACTTATTCATTTGATGGTAATGAGAATGGGATTGTAACCGACAATGGGAATGGTGTCATTACTTTTCCATCTGGTTATAGTTCATATACAGATTACATTTCTTTAAATATTGTTGATAATTCAACGGGAGATGGTGACGCTGAGGTGACAATTAATATTTCAGGTGAAACAACAAATATCGTTGCTGGTATTGGAGATGGAGATAATAATCAGAACAGTAGTTTTAAGTTAACCATCCTGGATGATGATATTTCGTGTCTGGCTGAACTTTGGATAGGTGATGTTACCTGTACTGATGGTGTCTGGCCAAGTTGGAGCCCTAGTTATTGCCGTGGTGAGATGGTTAATGAAGATTGTCAACGACTAAATCTGACCTTCGATTTCTGGGCCATGGGAAGTCTCGAAACAACGTTGGATTTAGAATTGGGAGCTATTGATCCTGATACTAAACAAGGAACGGTGACTTTATTAAATGATTATAACGCAGTAGGTGGTGGTTATGATGTAACATTTCATTCAGGGCCGGCTGGTACCTACGATGGTAACACGTTTAAGTTAAACCTGGTTCTTGATTTTAGTGGATATGATATAGGTGGTGACGGTAAATATCGATTTACTGTTAGCAAATAATGATTGATTAGAGGTTGTCCAAGAACAGCATGCGCTCATTGAGTAAAGTGGGAATATAACAAGGAAGTACTGACTTCGCTCAGTGAGCATATCGAAATGTTGTTCTTAGACAACCTCTGTTTTAATATTTGTAATAAAATGATACGGAATTTATTTATAGTTGCTTTTATAATACTAAATGTCAGTTGTTCTAAATCTGAAAGCAAAGATGACGTGCCGGAAAAAGTCGTACAAAATGATACGATTAATATTATTTCATTTAATATGTGGCATGGGGGTGATGCAGGAGGACAACCATTAACAAAATCTATCGAAGTGATACGATCAGTTAAGGGTGGCATAGTTGGAGTGCAGGAATCTGCTGGTTATGGTGATCCCAGACCTGATAATTCTGCAATTATTGCAGGAAACATGGGATGGCGCCAATTTGACCAGGGATCATATGATGGTATTATGACCAAATACCAGATTGTTGAAACTCTACCAAGCAAGCGAGGTGCTAAAATTAAGATAGATGAAGACAAATTTATCTGGTTTTTTAATTGTCATTTTGCATATATCCCATATCAACCATATCAGCTGGGGCATAAAAAATATGGCGATTATCCATTTATCGATACAGAAGAGGAAGCTATTAAATGGGCTGAGGATACACGCTTGCATCAATTAGAAGCTTTTCTTAAAGAAATGGAACAGGTTGCAGATGAGGGTTGGCCAGTTGTTTTAACAGGTGATTTTAATGAACCCTCGCATCAGGATTGGACTCAAAAGGCAGCTGATGCAGGTATTGTGCAATTAAAGGTAGAATGGCCATGTACCAAATTATTAGTGGATAATGGATATATAGATGCATACAGAAATGCAAATAAGGATGAGGTCAATAAACCTGGAAAAACATGGTCGAGCATTCAAACGCCCGGTGAAATTCATGATCGAATTGATTTTATTTTTTACAAAGGATACCAACTTCAATTGACAGGAGCAAATACTATTGGTGAAAAATCAGGATTATCTGATATTGGCATAGAACTCTATCCATCTGATCATAGAGCTGTTGTAGCTTCATTTATTTGGGCAGATGAATGAAGATTCGTTAATTTATAGCAAGTCATTCTTAAGTATTATATATAAATCTAAATCAATGAAGAATATAGCCAAGGTATTTGGATACGTAATTGTTTTGTTATGCCTGGTTTACTTGTCAGCATGCAATAATCGAAGTAAAGAAATAGAGTTACAAGTTCTACAGTTTAATATTTGGCAAGAGGGAACCCAAGTAGAAAATGGCTTTGATGCCATCGTAAGTGAAATTATCCGAAGTAAGGCCGATTTAGTTGCTTTGAGTGAAGTACGTAACTATAATGGTATCAACTTTACCAAAAGGCTGGTTGATACGCTAAAAGCAAAAGGTCATACATTTTATGAGCATAAAAATGATGATTCAAACTTGATTTCGCGTTATCCTATTTTATCGCATGGCTATCTGTATGGTTTAAAGAATGATCATGGTTCAATTACTAAGGCCATTATTGATATTGAAGGAACGGAGGTAGCATTTTACTCTGCGCATCTTGATTATACCAATTATGCATGTTATCTGCCCCGTGGCTATTGTGGTTTAACCTGGAAAGAGTTAAACGAACCTGTATCTGATGTTGATGAAGTGTTAAAAATGAACGAAGCATCATATCGAGATGACCAAATCAAGGCTTTTATAAAAGATGGATTGAATGAAGCCAAACAAGGACGCCTTGTTATATTAGGGGGTGATTTTAATGAGCCTTCGCATAAGGACTGGACAACCGAAACAAAGCACCTATTCGATCACAATGGACTTGTGGTTCCCTGGCATTGCACTACTATGCTGAATCAGCATGGTTTTATTGATTCCTATCGGGAACTTTATCCTAATGCAGTATCTCATCCGGGTTTTACCTGGGTGGCTGATAATAAGGCAAAAAAGATTGATCAACTTACCTGGACACCAAAAGCTGATGAACGCGACCGGATAGATTATATCTTTCATTACCCTGATTCCCGCTTAAAGTTAGAGGATGCGATTATTATTGGTACTAAAGGTTCTATAGTGAAAAATAAGCGTGTTCAGGAAAATTCAGAAGATAAAATCATAGAACCAATCGATGTGTGGCCAACAGATCATAAAGCCTTATTGGTAACTTATAAGTTAAAAGTTGATTAGAGGATAATGAAATGATTTGAAATCTTTTGTTTCAAATCATTTCTGTTTAAAGTGGAGCTGCGGGGGATCGAACCCCGGTCCAGACAAGGAAGCTTTGCGCTTTCTACATGCTTAGCTAAGACTTATTTTTCGAGTAATAACTGGATCAAAGCCACCGATTATTACCTTATCCTTTTAAATTTCGGAAAAGATCCAAGGCTTCCCTTTTCCTAGTTCTGATTTTCCAGCATCTCTATTACGAACCGCCTCAAAACGTTAGCATCCGCGAGATGTCTCGTTTCTGCACCTAGTGCTGAAATAAAGCTAATCTACTATGATTCGATTAAGCAGCAAGAGCAAAATTATTTTCGCCAATTAAAAAGTTTGAGATCCGGGATTTACGAGCCAGCATCACGACGCTCGACATGCTTACACATCACTTTGCCAAGCTGTCAAATCCACGTCAGCCCCTTTAGTAATGCGACACAAAAGTAATAAATATTTAAAATTACTCAGCATGGTTTAATATAAAAGCCATCTGAAAATGGGGATTATATTGCATAAAAAAGCCGGACATAAAATGTCCGGCCTAATGAAGGAATCGTATATTAAAGGTTATTTAGTATCCGCTAACCAACCGTTTGTGCTTAACATCCAGTCTTCTACTGCTAATGGAGCCTCTTGAAAATCGGCATCGTTGAAAACAGACGACCAGCTATTAAGGTCCAGCATCCATGCTTCTATGTAAAGTTGTTCTTCAGCAAATTCGTTGGATGTATATGGGCTTGTTCCATTGACAACTGCCCATTCTTCAGTGCTAAGCATCCAGCTTTCAAGAACCATTGCTTCTTCTTCAAATGTAGTTGCTGCCGGAAGCGTAGTCCAATTGTTAATATCAGTCATCCATTCTTCAACAACAATTGCGGGTTCTGCATAGGTAGTTGGCAGTGCAGCAGCCGGTGCTGTAACAGTAATCGGTTCCGTCATCCAAGGCTCAATAACCATTGGAACTTCTGCTGATTCAGCTATCATTTCCTTTAAATTAACAGGGTGTGTTTCGGTAATTGTTGAAACTGAAACTGGTTTAGTTAATCTGGAATCAACCATGAAAGACATGTCTTTGTAGAAATTTGCTTTTTCTTCCTGCTGATAAAATGAGAAGAAAATACTCAAAGTAAAAATACTAGCTGCAATGCCAAAAAACAGGTAGTTAATTACTGAGTTCTTTTGGGTATGGTTTACTGTAGTTTTCATGATTAAATCCTCCATTGTTTTGTTACGGTCAATGTATATCAGGATTTGTGCCATGATTTGTAATGCCCAGTAATATAGAGAGATAAGTGGCATTGTAGTGAATCCTTACTTCTAATTGTTGAACGATATTGCAACAAAGGAATGTTCGAATACGAACAAACAAAATACCCTGCCGGAAAATGACAGGGTATTGAATTATTTTAAAACGTAAAAGATATCTTTCTTAAGCGTTTTCAAGCACACTCATTACTTCAAGAACGTGTTTACGACTTGTTTGCAATAGAGCCATTTCTTCTTCGTCAAGTTTGAGCTCGATAACTTTTTCAATACCATTCTTTCCTAATATAACAGGAACACCAAGGTAACAATCATCAATGCCGTACTCACCTTCTAACTTAACACAAACCGGGAATACACGTTTTTGATCTCTTACAATTGCTTCAACCATTTGTGCAGCTGCTGAACCTGGTGCATACCATGCTGAAGTTCCCATTAACTTAACCAATTCACCACCACCAAACTTGGTACGCTCAATAATTGCATCAAGTTTTTCTTCTTCAATTAACTCAGTTACCGGAATACCTCCAACTGTTGTATAACGTGGAAGTGGTACCATCGTATCCCCATGACCACCCATCAAAACAGCTTGAATATCTTTTGGTGAAACATTCAACTCTTCTGCAAGGAAAGCACGGTAACGTGCTGTATCAAGGATACCTGCCATACCCATCACTTTGGTACGAGGGAATTTAGATGTCAGGTGTGCCTGATAAGTCATTACATCCAATGGATTGGATACGATAATAATGATAGCTTCCGGCGAATGCTTCACAACTTGCTCGGTAACAGACTTAACAATTCCGGCGTTGGTAGAGATCAAATCGTCACGTGTCATCCCGGGTTTACGAGGAAGACCAGATGTAATCACTACAACATCTGAACCAGCTGTTTTCTCATAGTCATTGGTAGAACCAACAGTTCTTGTATCATACAAGTTAATCGGAGCTTTTTGCCAAATATCCAGTGCTTTTCCTTCTGCCACGCCTTCTTTAATATCAACAAGAACCACCTCATTGGCAATTTCTCTATAGGCGAGAACATCAGCACAAGTTGCACCTACATTTCCTGCTCCAACTACTGTTACTTTCATAATAAATAAGGTATTAATTAGTGTAATATACAATGTTCATTAAATCCAGATAATGTGCGGGTTAGTAAAGCTTAACACTTCTTACTAAAAGTGTTTAAATTTTTGCACACGCAAATATAAAACTTTATTCACAGGCACATTTAAATTTTGGCTCTTTAACGTTTGTTAGTAAATGATTGAAGCCTTGTAAGCGTTTTGATATCAGATGTATGGTGATAATTTTATTTAATGAAAAAATTCTCTATTTAGTTTTTTTACCACCAAATGTTAATTAATCTGATCAATACTTAATAGTTCATTTAAACGAAACTTCAACAGTTTACCCTTTGTCTGGAACAGAGCCAATAATTTGTTATAGTTTTGTAAGAGAATTAACAATTTATAAGGCATCATGTTTAAAAACTTTTTAAAAACATCGATGAATATGCAGATGAATGAATTAACAATCAATATAAGGGGGGCGCTTTTTTCATTAAATGAGCCTGTTGTAATGGGGATTCTTAATATTACACCAGATTCATTTTACGATGGGGGAAAGTTTCAGTTAAAGAAGGATATTGAAGAAAGATGTGAGCAGATATTATCAGAAGGGGCTCAAATAATTGATATAGGCGCTTATTCATCACGACCTGGTGCCATTCACGTTTCTGAGGAAGAAGAGACAAGGCGATTAGTGCAAGCTCTTGAGTGGATTCGTAAACGTCATCCTGATGCTATCATTTCAGTCGATACCTTCCGGTCATCGGTTAGTGAAAGAGTGGTGAATGATTTCGAGGTTGATATTATCAATGATATTTCAGGGGGATTGATGGATGAAAAAATGGCCGAGGTTATTGGTCGACTGGGTGTACCTTATATACTTATGCATATGCAAGGGACACCTCAAAATATGCAGATGAATCCGAAATATGATAACTTAATTGGGGAGATATCATATTACTTCAGTTCTCAAATTAAAAAGATGAGGGCTTATGGCGTCAAAGATATCATTCTTGACCTTGGGTTTGGATTTGGAAAGACGATCGATCATAATTATGAACTATTAAGGGAATTAAAACAATTTGAGATTTTTGGTTTACCCATGTTAGTAGGAGTGTCACGTAAGTCGATGATATACAAGTTGCTTGAAGTAACGCCACAAGAAGCATTAAACGGAACAACTGCTTTAAATACGATTGCTTTATTAAACGGGGCCAATATTTTAAGGGTGCATGATGTGAAAGAAGCCACAGAATGTATTAATTTAGTGCGTCAACTTAAAAAAGCATAATTACCGGATGACTTTTCTTGATATACGCTTTATCGATTTAGTCGACATTGTTTTGGTAGCGTACCTGATGTTTCGCATTTATAAGCTGATTAAAGGTACTGTGGCCTTAAACATTATGATTGGTATTGCGGCGTTTGGTCTATTCTGGTTTATTATCAATATTTTCAACATGCAATTATCCACCAGTATAATGGATAAAGTGGTAAGTGTTGGAGTAATTGCTTTTATCGTTGTATTTCAGCAGGAGATAAGGCGCTTTCTTTTGTTATTAGGCTCTCGTTATAATGTAACGAACCGCTTTTCAATGGAGAAGGTGTTTATGTCGGAATCAAAGGGGATGATGAACATCTATAACAAACCCGTTGTGAGGGCATGCATGTCCTTGGCAAAAACAAAAACCGGAGCTTTGATTGTGATTACAAAAGATTCAGAGTTGCTCGACTATGTTCAGACTGGTGAGTTGATTAATGGGGTGATATCTTCACAGTTGCTTGAAAATATTTTTTTTAAAAATAGCCCTTTACATGATGGAGCTGTTATAATTACAGGTAATAAAATTAAGGCTGCCGGATGTATTTTGCCGGTTTCCCAAAATACAGATTTGCCCAAGCGGGTAGGATTAAGACACAGAGCTGCAATGGGTATTACCGAGTCAACCGATGCACATGCAATAGTTGTGTCAGAAGAAACCGGACGAATCTCGTTCTTCAGTAAGGGGAAGATGGAAATGGGTGTAACTGATGAGGAATTACAGGGGTATCTGAATGAATCGTGACATCTTAATGTAATAATTAAATAAAGAATAAAATACTATGCCACAAGGGCTTAAAAATAATAAGGTAGCAATAAGTGGAGTAACTGGTTTTATTGGGAGAAATCTAAAACGTTTCCTCAAAGAAAATGGCTTTGAGGTTGTGGGGTTGAAACGTCAGCATTTTAAAGAAAAAAGCGATTTGCTTAGTGAGCGTCTGAAAGGATGTTCAGTCATTATTAATCTGGCGGGTGCTCCTGTGGCTAAAAAATGGACTGCGGCATATAAAAGGGAAATATTAAGAAGCAGAATTGATACAACTGAGAAACTCGTTGATACCATTCATCAAATGGATGAAAAGCCCGATTTATTTATTTCTACATCTGCAGTTGGTATTTATGATACTTATGAGGTTCATGATGAATTTTCGACAAATTATGCAGATGATTTTTTAGGCGATGTCTGTCAGCAATGGGAATCAAAAGCCTGCAGGACGCAAACACTCGATAATGTTCGATTGTGCATTGTGCGTCTGGGGGTGGTGCTTGGAAAAGAAGCCGGGGCATTTCCGCGTATGATAAAGCCTTTTAAGTTGGGATTTGGTGCCAAGTTGGGGAATGGTCACCAGGTGTTTCCTTTTATTCATATTATGGATGTCTTAAGCGCCTTTTGGTATCTTATTCAGCGCGATGCATCAAGTGGTATTTACAACCTTGTAGCACCTCAAATGTTGTCGAACCTGGAGATTACAACTGCATTGCAAAAAAGAACCCGAAAATCGATAGTACCATTTGTTCCTGAATTTGCACTAAGGTTAATGTATGGCGAAGGCTCAAAAATGTTATTACAAGGTCAGAAAGTACTACCTAAAAGATTACAGCAAGACAATTTTCATTTTGCTTATCCCGATTTTGAATCGGTACTAGATGATTTAATAGATTAACTATAGATACCAGTATATCGCATGAAAGTGAGCGTAAGCGCCCGCTAAAACAAATAGGTGAAACAGTGCATGGTTAAGTGGAATTTGTTTGATCTGATAGAGAACAGCTCCCAGTGTATAAAACACCCCACCCAGAGATAACCAAAGTAAAGTATGTGATGATAAGTGTTCGATTAATGGTTTTATTGCAATAATCACGATCCATCCCAATAACACATAACTAATGGTGGAAAGTAATTTATATCGGCCGGTATAAAAAAGTTTGAGTATGATGCCTGTTATTGCCAATATCCACACTCCTGCCAGTAATGCATAGGCCCAAATATCTCCGATGCCTAATATTAAAAAAGGTATATAGGAGCCGGCAATCATAAGATAAATGGCACAATGATCGAATACTTTTAGCTTGGCTCGTCGCAAAGTGTTCTTTTCTGAATGATACAGGGTGGATGCTACAAAAAGAGAAAGCATACAACATCCATACACCAGATAAACTCCCAAAGCAAGTGGTGATGTTGCTTTCAATAAGAGAAGTGTTATGGCAACCACTCCAAGAATAATACCTGAAAAATGAGAATAAATATTGATTTTTTCTTCAAACGGGCTGTAAGTGTTAGGTTTAAGCTGCATTTTTTTATTTCAAAAATAGCTCAATATGTTGAACCCGCAATAAATCAAAATACTGCAATTGATTATTTTATTGTACCAAGAATCCATTCTATAATCCAGTAAAAGCAATCAGTTTAACAACCCTCGAAACAGCTTTTCTGGTATAAAAACAGATTCAGTTCTTACTTTCACAACACTAGATGTAGTTTTTACATATCTGGTCAGCTATTTCTACTACTTGGTTGTTACTTTATCGTTTTCGGTTAACATTTTCTCTTCTTCGGTTAACAACTTCCTTTCTTCGGTTGATGTTTTCCTGTCTCTGGTTAACAACATCTCATCTCTGGTTAACGGTATCTCGCCTCTGGTTGACATTTTCTATACTTCGGTTGAAGTTTTCTCCTTTCTTTGTAAGGCAAAATTCTGCAGGTTTACCCTGAAAATAGTTTCATATGACTGAACGAATAAAAATCTGCGTTAATCAGTGCAATCAGTCGGAAAAGAAAAAGTTGGCGAATACTGGTGTCAAGTCAAGCTTAAAACTTTGGGTTAAAGCATAAATCCCCCTCTCCCTATGGGTATCTCCCCAAGGGGAGAATTTGCAAGTGAGTCTGCAGAAATCTTCCCCTTTGGGGAAGTGCCTGAAAGGCGATGGGGGAAATTAAATATCCGAAGATTGAGACTTGACTTGACACTAGTTGTCTGACCGCAGTTAAATACTCGATATTACCGCAAAAAAAAGCTAAAGCTGCCTAGACAACTTTAGCTTTTTAATAGAAGTAGATAATGCTTAATTCAGTCTGTAAATAAAAGATTCCAATGGTTTAAGCGAAGATTTGATAATACCTTCACCATCTTTTACTTTTAGAGTATTGGTTGATCCATAAAGAGCATCGGTAAGCTGGTAGTCACCATCTGAAAGACCCCATTTCTTGATGATTTCCTGTGGTACTTTCAGAGAAAAGGCTACCGTATCAGATGGTTTAAAGCTGGAAAGTACAATTAGTTGTTCGCTATCATTCCAACGAACAAATGAGAATACCTTATCACCATATCCTTCTGTTGCCGTTCGGTTGTGTGTGTGTATTTCGGCATAATCACCCATCAGTGCCGGACTTTGAGCAGAGAATGATAATAGTCGTTTATAAAAATCTCTCAAGTCTTTTTCATCATCGCTCAATTGTCCACCATCAAAAGCGCCGTTGTTGACCCAACGCTGATGGTGAGGTACACCTATGTAATCGAAAATACTGGTGCGGCTGTTGCTTCCGAAGCCGGCATCTTCAGCACCTGGTTCGCCCACTTCCTGTCCAAAATAGAGCATGGTAGGAGAGGTGCTGATGCAGGTTGATACCACCATGGCAGGCTTACCTTTTTGAGCATCTCCTGCAAATTCAGGACTGGCAATGCGTTGCTCATCATGATTTTCGAGGAAGTGTAACATGTGGTGTTCAATGTCCTTAAGTCCTTCCTGAATGGCAGGTATGTTGTCGGTTAAACCGTGGCCCTGCATCACATGCTTTAAGGTATCATACAGTTCAACCTTGTCATATAGATAATCCATTTTACCCTTGTGGATATAATCACGATACAGGCTTGGATTGTATACTTCGGCCAATAAGAAAGCATCCGGATTGGCCGTTTTGATGGATGAATTCATAAAGCTCCAGAATTCTACTGGCACCATCTCTGCCATATCGAACCGGAATCCATCAACGCCCAATTCTGTCCAATACAAAGCAATGTCACGAAACTTGATCCAAGAATCAGGCAAGGTTTTATCCTGCCAGTATGCATGGTGAGCCTTATAATCTTTTAGCTCGTAACCTTCAGGCAACTCTGGAAAATCTTTGGTGCCATCAGGGCGAACACCATAATTGATCTTAACGGTTTCATACCAATCGTGAATATTGGGTTGAGCAAGGCGTGAACCATTACCAGTCCATTTGGCCGGAGTTTCTTCAAAACGACCATCGGCCAGCGGATGTGCTTCTCCGCCCAATGGTTTATAGTTATTTTCAGGCTCGGGCACCTTAAAGGATTGACCGGGTATATAGTAGAAGTTATTATTGACAGCATACTCTACTGAGGTATCGTCGTTGACACCAAAGTCTGTTACACCTTCAGGATTTGTTTTGCCTTCGTAATGACGGGCCACATGGTTGGGGACAATGTCAATCAGTACTTTCATACCGTGTTTATGTGTGCGTTCAATTAAAGCCATGAACTCGTCCAGACGGTTTTGAGGATCAACCGCTAAATCGGGATTAACGTTGTAATAGTCTTTAACGGCATATGGCGATCCGGCACGACCTTTTACAACATCAGGATCATCATTGGAGATTCCATAAGCGGTGTAATCGTTAATGACTGCATGATGTGGTACACCTGTATACCAGATGTGGGTAACACCAAGATCTTTTATCTCTGTGAGTGCTTTGTCGGTGAAGTCATTAAACTTACCAACACCATTTTCTTCAATGGTGCCCCAGGCCTTATTGGTGGTGTTCGTATTTCCAAACAAACGGGTGAAAACCTGATAGACAACAGCTTTCCCTTCAGGTTGAACTTCTGTTTGTTGATTTTGCTGTTGCTTGCATGCTATTAACGCAAAAGCAATTAATAGCGTAAATAATGCTTTTTTGTACATATGAAGATTTTATTTGGTTTTGATTTCTATTGCTTCATGACTTAATTCAAATCGAATGTGTAATTGTTTATCAGTGGCATTGTAACAGGCACCTGTTTTACCATCGTCTAAGTGCTTAGCCACTTTATACTGTTGATTGTTAATTATGATTTTTTTATGCTTTTGAGTGATGTTGTGAACAACCAGTTCAATGGTTCGGTTCTCAGGCATTCCATTGTAATGAAAGCGTGTTGGAGTGAATGTGAAGTTAATACCTTCATCATTTCGGTATTCAAAACGGATGGTTTCGTATTTTTTTGATGCGTAACTATCTGCCGATTGACCATCGTCTTCATACATGTATCCTTTTCCCTGGTTTACAGATGCGTCATGATAGTAATGAACTGTCAGGTTCTGACTGGAATAAACTTCGGCATTCTGAAAAGTTTCTACCATTGGAACAAAAGATCCTGCTTTAACAAACACCGGTATGGTTGTCAGGTCAACCGACACATCAATTGTTTGCCCGCCTTTATGCCTTTCGCCGGTGAAATAATTGAACCAGATTGCGTTATCCGGTAAATAAACAGACTGAGAGGAGATGCCCTTCTCAACCACCGGTGAAACCAAAAACGCATCACCCCAAAGATAAGTTGTCGTTTCATGAAGCAACTCCGGCTTGTCATCAATGTAAAACAATGGTCGCATTAAAGGCAAGCCTGAGGTATTGTTTTCATGCATCAATGTGTAAGTGTATGGCATTAATTGGTACCGCAGTTTAATGTAATCGCGGATAATATTTTTAGTGGTATCGTCCCAGAAAATGGGTTCGGGCGGAACATCCTCCTGCGCATGAGTTCGATAGATGGGTTGGAAAACACCATATTGCAACCAGCGTGTGTAAAGTTCAGCATCTTTGTAATCACCGGCAAAACCACCTAAATCAGAGTGCATGTAGGCCATGCCTTGTAAGCCCATCTGCAGAGAAATTTCCACTTGCGATTGCAATCCGCCCCATGAGCGATTCACATCGCCCGACCAGGGCACTAATCCATAACGCTGTGAGCCAATAAAACCGGAACGCATCAATATAACCGGACGTCTTTCAGGAAAATCGCTTTGAAATCCTTTGTAAACCATCTTCGACCATTCGTGACCATAAAGGTTATGGACTTCATCAGCCCGTCCGTTAATATGAAGCAGATCATCGGGGTGTACCTCGGGTTCACCTAAATCGCCCCACCAGCCATCAACACCCGAAAGTGTATGCTTTTTATAGATATTCCAGAACCAGTATTGTGTTTCGGGTTTAAAAATGTCTAAAAGGGCCGTTGTTCCAAAAAAGAAATCGAATATATAAGGATTTCCAACAGAATCAACTCCCAATAAGTTCTGCTCAGCGCATTCTGGGTATTTACCACTTTCCTTTAATATAAAAGGCTCGGTTATAAGCACTGTTTTTACTCCTTTTTTAGCATTCCGTTTTAACATTTGCTCTGGTTCAGGGAAAGAATCAAGATCCCATTCCAGGTTGCCCATGTGCCCTTTCACATCAGGACCAAACCAAAAAAGATCCAGAACAACTCCATCTAAAGGAATATCATCTTCAAGATATTTATCTATCACAGATTCCACTTCATCTTGGGAATGGTAACCCATACGGGAAGATATATTACCTAATGCCCAACGTGGTAACATAGGCTGATGGCCGATCAATTCGGAGAAATTACTGATCAATGATGGCCATGTATCTCCTGCTACAATGAAATAACTCATTCGTCCGCCAACAGCATCGAACTGCATGATATCATGTTCGGTTTTGCCAAGATCTAACCAACCACTGGCGCCATTGTCAAAACCCACCATATATTTATTCGATGAAATAATAAGTGGCATTGAATAATACATTAGCTCAGCATAGGTTTCATAACCATAACTGGCTTTGTTATAGAGTTGCAGACGATGTCCTCTTCGATTCATTCCAAGAGCTCTTTCTCCACCACCCATCAATACTTCTTCATCAATCAGGTTAAAGCGAAATCCTCCACCTCTTTCCTGATGGATATATCCTTTTTCTTCAGATAATAGTCGATTGCCATTGCAGAAATACTCAACCTTAAATGGTTGTTTGGTGATGGTTACATCTAAATATCCGGTTGAGAAATGCAGTTGATCCCCAGTTTCGTTGAGTTTTGTTTTGCCCGTATATGGGCTTGCAGCAATAGCCTGAGATGGGAAAACATTGGTTGATGCTTCGGGTGTAAATAAAACTTCAATGCTGTATTTAGAATATGGCGTAATGGAAATAGTTCCATCTGAAACTTCAATTTTTAATTGATTATTATCTAATAAATAGGATTTGAAGTGGCGATCAGGATTCTGGCCCCACACTCCAAAGCTTATTAATAATAGTAGATTTAGAAGAAATAACCGTCTGCGAATACTCATGGAATTTATCTTATTTGGTAATAATTGTGCGAATGGATTTGGCTTTCCAATGCCAAGGCAATTTACGAAAACACGGTCTATCATGCGCCTGTTTATTGAGTTGCCCACAGTACTCGGGATTATTCTCGCTGATGCAGTTACACTTATATGTTATGGATTATCAGCGTAATAAGGCTTTAGTTTTAAGTGTAGTGAGTTCAAGATGTAAGATGAATAATCTGTAAAATTAATTAAGGTGTTGAATTGCAAACGTTTTCGGATAGTTTGATGAACTTTTTTCGGTACAGAGGTGCAGACTTCGTTTCAAATTGATGGATATAACGATCATTAATTGATTTCTTTTATCTTAGCGCCGTCATTTTAAAAATAAATATAGTAATGAGTAAAGTAGTAATTAAAAGTTTTGATGAATTAGAAAAGTTAATCGGTTCCGATCTTGGTATATCTGATTATCATGAATTTACTCAAGAACAAATTAACCTATTTGCAGATGCAACACTGGATCACCAGTGGATTCATACCGATGTAGAAAAAGCCAAAAATGAATCACCTTTTGGTAATACCATTGCGCACGGATATTTGACCATTTCGATTTTACCACATTTGTGGAATCAGATTGTTGATGTTCAAAATCTGAAAATGCAAGTGAATTACGGTATTGAGAAACTAAAGTTTAATGCGCCAGTATTGGTCAATAATAAGGTTCGTTTACATGCTAAGGTAAATAATGCCGTTAACTTGCGTGGTGTTACAAGAGCTAATATTGGTATTAAGTTAGAAATTGAAGGAAACAGAAAACCAGCCTATGAAGGAGAGATTGTTTTCTTATATCATTTTAATGCATAGAAGTTATAGTTAGATATAATAAAAAAGGTGCCCAACTAGGCACCTTTTTTTAAATCTTACAATTCGCTTAGCGCATTAAAAGCGCTTAGCAAGTTTATTTCATGACTGTTGGAGTTTCCCAGACATGAACGTTTTATTTCAAATAGTTAACCAATGCCTCCTTTAGTCTCTTTAAGCCTTCTTCCATTTCATTCGAAGCCAGCGAAATACGAATATATTCTTTTGCACCAAAAGCAATGCCAGGGATAACAACGACCCCATTCTCTTTCTTAGCTGTATTTAAACAAAAATCCTTTGTATCAATAGATTCTGATATTTTCGGAAAAATATAAAAGCTTCCTTCTGGCAGGTTGTATTCAATATTTAGCTCATCGAGCATTTTGACAACTTTATCACGATTAAGCTTAAGTGTTTGATTGTAAGTGTTAATTGTCTTTTGTGTTTCTCCGTTTACAATAGGTAAGGCAGCAAATTGATTTGCAGTTGGAGGCGTACTTATTATTGAAGCATTATTTGATGTAAATGCTTTAGCCAATTGTTTGTTACGCGTGATTAACCATCCCACTCGCAGTCCGGCCACAGCACCACTTTTTGAAATTCCATCCGCAATTATTGTCCTGTCAAAATATGCAGAAAAGCTTTTAAAACCTTCCCCGTCATATACTAAAGAACCATATATCTCATCAGCAATTACATATCCGCTTGTTAGTCTCTTTTCCAGTATAGATGCCAGTTTTTTTAACTCCATATCAGAAAAAACTTTACCGGTTGGATTCGAAGGGGAATTTAAAATTACTACATCGTTGGGTAACACTATCTTTTCCAGCATTTTTGTATCAATACTAAAATCATCATTTAATGGATAGGTGATGACTTCCATATCAAATTCGGCAGGAATTTTTTTATAAATACCAAAATGGATGGCTGGAATTAAAACGCGCCGGGCACCTAATTTAGATAGAGTTTTAATGGATGCGTATATAGCATTCTGCACACCTATAGTTACAACAACATGTTCTTCAGTATATTTAAATCCATCCTGAAACTTTTGTTTCGCAGCAATTGCTTTTCTAAGTTCAGGAAGTCCCGCATTTTGTGTATAGCTTGTTGCACCATTCAGCCAATTGTCAGATAAAGCTTCAAATATTTTTGTATCCACTTTAAAGTCCTTTAACTCACCTAAACCAAGACTTATACCTGTTGCATGTTTGGATAAGTTGACTTCCCTAATGGCGGGTAGTGGAAAGTTGGAATTGGCTAACCGTTCATCAATGTTCATATCAAATGTTTTTATAGTTACCTAAGATTTGCAAGTTTTTTTATTTCCTGCTGATCGCCCAGTCAAACGCAGATTTTTATTCACATACATTGAATGAAAAACTTTCCGCGAAAATCCGCGTTATCTGCGGGATTAAGGAATCACAAAAGTAATTGCTTTCGGGAAGACAAAAAAAGAGGGCAACCAAATTGGTGCCCTCGAGTATGCCAATACTTAACTCTGCGGTTTAGTAATTGGATTCGTTTACTTCAAAATAAGCCTGGGAGTGAAGACAAGCCGGACATGTTTTAGGAGCTTTGGTGCCTTCATGGATGAATCCACAATTACGACACATCCAGGTCACTTTACCATCTTTTTCAAATACTTTTCCTTCTTCCAGATTTTGATAAAGTTTACGGTATCTTGCTTCATGATGTGCTTCAACCTTAGCAATCATTTTAAACGCAACAGCCACTTCTTTAAAACCTTCCTCTTCGGCAACCTTTGCAAATTCAGGGTATAATTCGGTCCATTCTTCGTTTTCTCCATCAGCTGCAGCTTGAAGATTTGCTTTTGTATCTCCAATGATTCCGGCAGGGTAGGTTGCAGTAATTTCAACCATTCCTCCTTCTAAGAATTTGAAAAAGCGTTTAGCATGTTCCCGTTCTTGTTCTGCGGTTTCCATAAAGATGGCTGATATTTGCTCCAGTCCTTCTTTTTTAGCCTGCTTGGCAAAATAAGTATAACGATTTCTTGCCTGCGATTCACCGGCAAAGGCTTTTAATAGGTTTTGTTCAGTTTTTGTTCCTTTTAAGCTTTCCATTTATTGTTCGTTTCTGGTTTATTAATTCCTGGGCCAGTCAGAAAACAAATATAAGATATCGTAATGCTAATTATTGCATTTTATATGTTTGATCATCTTATTTAGGAGAAATCTAAATACTGAATATTAACTCAAATGCCATGAAACTTAAGAGTTCCTAATGCATTTTGGTGTCCCATTTTGTATAATGACATCCAATAATAGGCTTTGGCATTTAGAGATTTTCAGTGTAAATAGCACGTACGGCAGGAGGAGTTAATCTGGATTTGTAGAGATTGAATAGAAAATTTTTTCAAATTACTTATAGTGACTAAAAGCATCTGTCGTGTAGATTCAAAGTTTAAGCCATTTTCAGGATAATTTAGATTCGATGTAAATAATTAATCGGTAACTAATGTCATTATTTAAGTATATTTCAAACGCTATTTTTACCTTTGGAAATTCTAAATGAATAAGAGCTGCAATGCTCAGATAACCTTTGGTCTAAGTTACTATAACTTAAGTAATCGTTTGTTATAATGAACAGAATTATTGAAAAGGAGTTTTTTTCAGAGAACGTTGTTCGTCTGGAAATTGAAGCTCCACGAATTGCAAAAGCCAGAAGAGCAGGACATTTTGTAATTGTCAAAGTAGGCGAAACAGGTGAACGTATACCTTTGACGATAGCTGCTGCCGACCCGGAAAGAGGAACCATTACCTTAGTCATTCAACGAGTTGGCGTTTCATCGCGCCGCATTACTGAGCTTGAGGTTGGTGATGAATTAACAGATTTAGTCGGACCATTGGGTGAAGCAACTCATATCGAAAATGTGGGTACCGTACTTGCTTGCGGTGGAGGTGTTGGAGTAGCACCATTGTTACCAATTGTTGAAGCTTTGAAAAAGGCCGGTAACAGGGTAATTACGATACTGGCTGCCCGAACCAAAGATTTGATCATTCTGGAGGAGCAAATGGCTAAATACTCAGATGAAGTTATTATCATGACGGATGACGGATCTCACGGTAAAAAAGGCTTGATAACAGACGGTATGAAAGAGGTGATGGAGCGCGAGCAGGTAGATGAGGCTGTGGTTATCGGGCCGGCTATCATGATGAAGTTTGCTGCTTTAACAACCAAAGAATATAATGTACCGACCGTTGCCAGTTTAAATACAATTATGGTGGATGGAACAGGCATGTGCGGAGCTTGCCGTATTACAGTCGGCGGTAAGACTAAATTTGTTTGCGTGGATGGACCTGAGTTTGATGCACATCAGGTTGATTTTGACGAGATGTTACTTCGCCTGAATGGTTATAAGGAAATTGAAAAAGGTGCAGAACAAGAATATCTTAAATCGAAAGACAAATAGTTATGACTGTTACAAAAGAATTTTTGAAAGAAGAAAGAGAGCAGGCATGGCGGGTTGATATTCGTAAACTGCTCAAAAATAAAGAGCGTACAGGATTTACCCGTGTACATATGGGTGAGGTAGATCCAATGGAACGCATCCAGTCAAATATTGAGGTTAATACAGGTTTAACGGAGGATGAAGCTGTTAACGAAGCTCGTCGATGCTTGGACTGTCCCGATCCGACTTGTATCAGCGGATGTCCTGTTGAAATTAATATTCCAAAGTTTATTAAGCGAATTGAACAGGGAGAGTTCTTGCAAGCGGCTCAGGTTTTAAAAGAGACCAGTGCTTTACCTGCAGTTTGTGGGCGCGTTTGTCCTCAGGAGAAACAATGTGAAGCTAAGTGTTTCTACCAGGTGAAAATGAAAAAAGATCCTGTAGCTATAGGTCACTTAGAGCGCTTTGCAGCCGATTATGAACGCGAATCGGGTCAAATATCCATACCGGAGGTAGCAACTGCTAACGGAATTAAAGTAGCAGTTATTGGTAGTGGACCAGCCGGATTGACTTTTGCCGGTGATATGGCCAAACAAGGGTATGACGTAACAGTTTTCGAGGCCCTGCATGAAATTGGCGGTGTTTTGAAATATGGTATTCCGGAATTTCGCCTGCCCAACAGCATTGTAGATGTTGAGATCAACAGCCTTAAGAAAATGGGAGTGAAGTTCGAAAATAACTTTATTGTCGGGCGTACTGCTACGATAGAGGATTTGAAAGAAGAAGGGTTTGAAGGTTTCTTTACGGGAAGTGGGGCCGGATTACCTCGATTTATGAACATCCCGGGTGAGAACTACATTGGTATACTAAGTTCAAATGAATACCTGACGCGCGTTAACCTGATGGATGCAGCAAATCCTGAAACCGATACGCCAATTATCAGTGGAAAAAATGTTGCCGTAATTGGTGGAGGTAATACCGCAATGGATTCTGTTCGTACAGCTAAACGATTGGGTGCCAATCGGGCCATGATCATATATCGTCGTTCGATGGAAGAAATGCCTGCCCGTGTTGAAGAAATTAAACATGCCGAGGAAGAGGGAATTGAATTTCTGACTTTGACCAATCCGGTTGAATACTTTGCTGATGAAACTGGCCGGGTGAATAAAGTGCGTGTACAAAAAATGGAACTAGGTGAACCGGATGCATCAGGGCGACGTCGACCTGTTGCAATAGAAGGTTCTGAGTATGATATTGAAGTAGATACAGTGGTAGTAAGTGTTGGTGTTTCGCCAAACCCACTTATTCCAAGTTCTTTACCTCAGTTAGAGACAACACGTTGGGGAACCATCGTTGTGGACGAAGAAAAACTACAAACATCTATTCCGGAAATGTTTGCTGGTGGTGATATAGTGCGTGGTGGAGCTACTGTTATCCTGGCAATGGGTGATGGTCGTAATGCAGCAGCAGCAATGCATAAGTATTTACAGGATAAACTAAACGCATAAACCCATGAAAGATTTAAAAACGACATATTTAGGATTACCCATTAAGAATCCAATTGTAGTTGGAAGTTCCGGTTTAGCCTCGACGATAGGAGGTATTAAAAAACTGGCCGAAGCGGGAGCGGCGGCAATCGTATTAAAATCCATCTTTGAAGAGGAGATTAAGGCAGAGGCCGAGCAAACAGTTGGTCAGCAGTTGGGAATGGATGAAAATAACCTGGAGTTTTATGATTATTACGATTACCAGGTGAAGAACGAAGTGCTCGAAGGCTATGTGTCATTGATTCGCGAAGCCAAAGAAGCCGTGGACATCCCGATTATAGCCAGTATTAATTGTACAAGCTATAGTGAATGGGTATCCTTTGCCCATAAGATTGAAGAAGCAGGTGCTGACGCCATTGAGTTGAATATTTTCAAGCTGCCTTTTGGTATTAAGGATGAAGCGGCAGAAGTAGAAAAAGTTTATTTTGACATTGTTCGGAAAGTAAAGGAGCATTTGTCCATTCCTGTTGGAATAAAATTGGCATCATACTTTACTAACCTTGGTAATGTAATCCATCGTTTATCGCATAGTGGAGTAGAAGGATTGGTATTATTTAATCGTTTCACATCCATTGATTACGATATCGAAAATGATCAGGTAATTACAGGTAAAGTATATTCTAATAGTGATGAATACGTGAATTCATTAAGGTGGATTTCAATTGCCTCATCAACAGCAGGGTGTGATATGGTGGCTTCAACCGGTGTACATGATTATCGTACAATGGTGAAAATGATGTTAGCCGGAGCATCAGCTGTAGAAGTTGTATCAGCCATTTACAAAGAAGGGCCGGAGGTAATAGGTGCCATGCTGAAAGAGTTGGAAGCCTGGATGGAGCGTCGAAATGTTGAATCAATTGCAGAATTTAAAGGACGATTAAGTCAAGGAAAATCATCCAACCCTGAAGTATTTGAACGAGTACAGTTTATGCGTTACTTCTCAGGGCATAAACACTAAGATATAAGTTAGTAGTAATTAGTCAGTAGAGTTTAAGGAATCTACTGGCTACTTACTTATTATTAATCACTTATTTCCTTTTTGTTTCTTCTTATTTTATTTCTATCTTTGCGCCCTGATTATTTAAACCTTCTAAAATTTAAGAAGATATGTTAAATCGTTATGAAACCGTTTTCATTTTAACTCCCGTTTTGTCTGATGCTCAGATGAAGGAAGCGGTCGACAAATTCAAAGGTTTGATTGTTGAGGCCGGCGGTGAGATCGTAAATGAAGAAAATTGGGGACTTCGTAAGCTTGCTTACCCAATTCAAAAGAAGTCAACAGGATTTTATCAGTTGTTCGAATTCGACGCTAATCCTGAGTTTATTGCCAAGTTCGAAACCGCTTTCCGTCGTGATGAGCGTGTTATCCGTTTCTTGTCATTCAGATTAGACAAATACGCAAAAGCGTATGCAGAGAAAAGAAGATCAACTAAAAAAGCAGAAAAGGAGAACTAGACCATGGCACAGAATCAATCAGAAATCAGGTATTTGACTCCTCCGTCAGTAGAAATCAAAAAGAAGAAGTACTGTCGTTTCAAAAAGAACAAGATCAAGTATATCGATTACAAAGATCCTGAGTTCTTAAAGAAATTCTTAAACGAGCAGGGTAAAATTTTACCTCGCCGTCTGACTGGTACATCTTTAAAGTATCAAAGAAAAGTTTCGCAAGCAGTTAAGCGTGCACGTCACTTGGCCTTGTTGCCATACGTAACCGATTTGATGAAATAAGAAAAAGGAGGATTTACGATGGAAATTATTTTAAAAGAAGATATTCAGAATCTTGGCCATAAGAACGATATTGTGACGGTAAAAAATGGTTACGGACGTAACTATTTAATTCCTCAGGGACTTGCTATTTTGGCAACTCCTTCGGCTAAGAAAGTACACGCAGAAAACTTGCGTCAGAGAGCTCATAAAGAAGAGAAAATCAAGAATGAAGCTCTTGAAGTTGCTAAGACACTTGAAGGTAAGTCATTTACTATCGGTGCAAAAGCTTCATCAACAGGTAAGATTTTCGGTTCTGTTAATACTATTCAAATTGCAGAAGCTTTAACTAAAGAAGGGTTCAGCGTTGAGCGCAAGAACATTTCTATGAAAGAAGATGCAAAGGAATTGGGTACTTACGCAGCTACTGTGAAATTACACCGTGAAGTTAAGGTAGACATCTCAATTGAGGTGGTTGCCGAGTAACATTTTTATTAATCTCGGATAGATTAAAAACATTTTTCAAACAGACATAAACCACCATGGGGACATGGTGGTTTTTTAGTGCCCTAATATTTGTGTGCAAAAAAATACTCATCGGATGACTATAGCGTGTTACAAATAGTCATCCGGTGAGTAAGGGTGAGGGGAGGGATAAAATAAAAGCGGATAACCTGATGGTTACCCGCTTAAATATGTTTATTAGAAATTGATTACTTTACAGCAATCGTTTCGATTTCCACCATTACACTTAAAGGCAATTCCTTAACAGCGAATGCGGCACGTGCAGGAGGATTTTCTTTGTAATAAGAACCATATACCTCATTCATTGTAGCGAAATTACTCATGTCGCTTAACAGACAAGTTGACTTAACTACATCAGTAAACGAATAACCTGCTTCCTCAAGAATAGCAGCAATGTTTTTCATTACCTGCTCAGTTTGTTCTTTAATTCCGCCTTCAACAACTTTACCGGTTGCAGGATCAACAGGAACCTGACCTGAAATGTACAATGTTCCATTTACTTCAACAGCCTGGCTGTATGGTCCGATTGCTCCAGGCGCGTTAGTTGTGCTAATAATCTTTTTCATTTTAATTAGTTTATTTAAGGATTAATCATTTTTAAAAGAAGTTTCCATTATCCCGTGGATGGTTACGTTTTTCATACTTCAAGTCTTGTAACATGCTTGAATTTACTCGTATCGTAAAGAAGTATGATTTATACCGTCCAACCGGAACAAGGTTGAAATTCATGCTCCAACAGTGCAGATCACGACTAATACCAACATTTGTATGGGCAATTTCTTTGCGGTCGAAACTATAACCCGAGGCGAAGTTAATACGCCATTTAGGAGTCAATGATATATTCCCATTTAAGTTGATATCTGATGTGACCTTAAAATCGTAATCCATTTTATTTTTATTGAAGTCACCTCTGCTCAACCTAAAAGAATAGTTCAGTGATATATTCCAGGGGATCTCAAATTTGGCATACCCATCATCACCCATGGCAAAACTGGCATTACTGCCCTCAAAAGCAGCTCTTGGATCAAATTCCTGATCATTCATTGGATCAGGTGGTAGTGCATCCGGATCTTCTTCTGAATCGTTTGGATCTGTTTGTTTTTTATCCTTTTTCTTAAAAGTATCAGATCCAAAATTAAGTCCGAAACTTAGGTTGGCGCTTTCCAGACGAAGCAACTTACCTTGTTGTGACCATACAGATTTATTCACTCTGATTGGTTGTCCAGTGCTCGTTGTATCAATAGCATAGGGGTCAAAACGTGCTCCAAAATTCACATTTGTACCAAATAGCTTTGTTCGTCCAGTCATATTAATTGGCTGCCACTTTAATGAGTCAGCAA
>NZ_CEXQWX010000018.1:0-25787 GCF_982718395.1 Carboxylicivirga sp. | reverse complement strand
TAGCTCGTGCTGAAGTTTAAACTCTCCAGTATTTTAAGCTTTTTAAAGCCAGTAGTGTCTTTGTCACTTTTTACCTTCATCTCAAGGGTATTGCCTAAACTAAGGCTCATGGAACCAGATTTTCCACGACCGGGAACACCATAGATTGCTCCTTCATAATATGAATAGTCGTGTCTTACTATTTCATCTCTATCTGGATCATAGTATTCAAACCAATCGTAGTAACCATATTTCGTATTGCCAAAATCTGGTCGGTAGGACATCGATACAGATGGAGTTGCTACGTGACGAATTGCATCAACTTTATTCCCAAATAGCTTTCGCCAGGGTTTAAAAAAGGTGTAAATTTTTGTTGAAGTCCCTGCACTAAAGCTATAGTCATAAACCCGGTTGAAACCTGTGATAGTATCTGTATTTACAACAGTATTGGTGGTTTCGTCGTAGCCTTGTTCAATTTTGTTTAAGTACCATCGTTCGGTATAGTTGAAAGAAGGCGTAACAGTAAAATGTTTCAGAAACTTCAGGTTCATTGCAACCGGAATACTATGCTTCACTCCGTTTTGCCATTGGTTAGCAAAATCATCACCTGAGAATCCTAATTCAGATTCTTTGGCGTGCACGTAGTTTTTCATATTACCGGTATACGACAAACTAATTTTCTCAAACATGTTTTCCTTCGTGCCGACCTTATCTTTCTTTTTAAAAGGATAAAAGCGGTTAACCGTAAAGGTCAAATCCGGAATGGTTAAGTCAATGGTAGTGTCCCTGCTGTTCTGAGAGTGTAATAAGTTAGCAGAGAAATTAAACGGTTTACCAGCCCATCTTTTACTGTACGAAATACTTGAACGTTTGGTGTTGGTCGAAATGTCGTTGTTGGCAGGATTGTATAAATTATTAATGTTGTTTTGATCAAATGAACTTGTTGAGTAATTAACACTGGCCGAAAAAGTCTGATATGGATTGGCTTTTGCGTCTTGCCTGTGTGTCCAGTTGATTGCCATATCTTTTGTCTTCCGATAATCAGGTAAATCTTTCTCGCTCGAAATATTCGTGATATATTGAAAATTGAACCTGCCACTATACTTATATCTGGCTTTATAATTAGTTCCTGTACGAATAGCCCATGAACCATTTGTGAAAATGTCACCTTTCACCATAAAATCGAAATAATCACTGGCCGCCCAATAGTAACCCCCATCAGTCAAACCAAATCCGCGAACCTGCTCATCCCGGTACGATGGAAAAAGAAAACCAGAACTGTAAGAGCTGGTAGTCGGGATTATGGCAAATGGAATAACGATTGGTAGCTTAACATCTTCCACTACTAAGTATGCCGGTCCAGTAACGGTTTTATCACCCGGTATTACTTTAGCCTTGGTCAAATTGAGATAAAAGTGAGGGTGATCATGATGGTCACAAGTGGTATACTTGGCGTCTTTCATGCAATATGAATCATCCTCAATTTTCTTGGCTTTACTACCAACCACAAAACCTTCGCCCTGTTCTGTAACAATGTGCTCAATAATTGCTTTTTCTGTTTGGAAGTTATACTTCATTCGGCGCATGGTATATTCGCCACTTGGATCAGTAAAGACTGGTAAGCCAACTTCAGTGCCCAATGAATCAACAGTTCCGTAAGCAAGTGCAGTACTGCTGTCCATGTCTAGTACAATCGTATGGGCTTTAAGAAGCACTTCCTGATAACTTACCTGAGCATCACCGTATAAATAAGTTTTTTGAGTTTCCAGGTCAAAATCAATGGAATCTGTTGCTTGATATTTTACTTCGGCATCAATTATAAAAGTTCCTGAGTGAACTTGTGTGGTATCATTAACTTCAGAATCATCATTTTCTTCAACTTGAATCTGGGGTTCTTGTGCCAGACTTACTGTTGTAATATTTGAAAGGCTCAATGCAATAATTGTTAAAGCAATTGTATTGAGCACCTTAGATGCTTTAGAATTAATTAGTGTCAAAGTGGTATTTTTTTCAAGCGTCCACAAAAATAAATAAAAATTACTCACAAGCTCACCAATGCTGTAAAATATGCGGTATGTAGGCTTTTTTTATGTGTGTATAATTTTTCTATTTTTGAACTGTAATAAATGTAAAAGTATGACAATTTATTCATTTAAAACACGCCTGATTTTTTTATTAGGTTTTGGTGTTTTATTTCTTTTTAACACTTTATCGAGCAAGGGACAGGAGTCAATCACTTTTAAAACAGTTGTTATTGATGCAGGACATGGAGGTCGTGATCCGGGTGCTATTGGTAAGACTTCGAAGGAGAAGGATATTGTTTTGAACGTGGCATTAAAGCTTGGTGAATACATTAATAAATATTTACCTGATGTTAAGGTTGTTTATACGCGTACAAAAGATGTGTTTATTCCTTTAAACAGAAGAGCGGAAATAGCAAACGAGAATGAAGCGGATTTGTTTATTTCAATTCATGCTAATGCAATATCGACATCAAAGATATATGGATCAGAAACGTTCGTATTAGGATTGCACCGAACTAAGGAAAACCTGGAAGTAGCGAAGTTGGAAAACTCGGTTATTGTACTTGAGGATGATTATACAACGACTTATGAAGGATTCGACCCAAACTCTTCTGAGTCGTATATTATATTTGAACTGATGCAAAATATCCATATAGATCAGAGTATTCATATGGCTTCACTGATTCAGTCTCAATTTAAAGAACGTGTTGGAAGGCGTGACAGAGGTGTTAAGCAAGCTGGTTTCCTGGTTTTACGTCAAGCAGCTATGCCAAGTGTGTTGGTGGAATTAGGTTTCCTTACAAATCAAAGTGAAGAACGCTTTATCGCATCGAAAAAAGGGCAGACTTACATGGCATCTGCTATTTTTAGGGCGGTACGAGCTTATAAAGAGGAATTTGATTCAAAAAGCCGTATGGAAGATTTAGCGAAATTTCAAAAGAAAGAAAAATCGGATATTAAGTACAGGATTCAGATTGCATCATCAAAGAAGCAGATGAATGAAGGAAGTTCAATATTTAAAAAGTTCGATGATGTTTGGGAGTTTAAAGAAGGGGAACGATATAAGTATACAACTGGTGCTAGTTCCGATTTTAACTCAATAATGGACTCATTGAAAATTGTTAAAGAAAAGGTAGAGGATGCATTTATTGTAGCCTTTAAAGGTGAAGAAAAGATACCAGTGTGGAAGGCAAGAAATCTGCAAAAAGAAGAAAAGTAAGAGTGGAATTATTCTTTGTAACTTAGCATTTCTAATTTTAAAAATAATAATACCAAATATCTAACCATGAAGAGAGAAGTCAAAATAGGATTAACAGTATTTGTTGCGTTTATTATACTACTATGGGGGTTCAATTTTCTAAAGGGTAGAAACATTATAGAAGTGGGCACCTCATATTATGGAGTTTATGACAGGATTGATGGATTAACCAAAGCAAGTCCTGTATATTTTAGAGGTTTTAAAATAGGTTCAGTTCGTGATATAAAATTTCATCCGACTCTTCCCAATCGTTTTTTAGTTACTTTTTCGCTTTTTGATAAAATCGATATGCCTGTTGACTCTAAAGCCCAGATTTACAGTCTTGATCTAATGGGGTCAAAAGGGGTGCAATTTATTAGAGGAAAGAGCGATGAGATGTTAGCAGTTGGTGATACTATGAATACTTCTGTTATTGGTGATTTAGCTGATAAGATGAGTATGGAAGTATTACCTCTAAAAGATAAGACGGAAAGATTGATAGTCAAACTCGATACTGTGCTTACAAACATAGGTAAGATGTTCGGTGAAGAAGAAGGGCGCTTTAAGTCGAGTATGTATAATCTGGATCGATCATTACGACATTTTGAATCGATTAGTAGAAACCTGTCAAAAAAGATGGAGGCAGATGGTGAGGTTTCATTAATGCTTCAGCGTACTGATTCACTACTAGCCATGATGGCAGCACAAAGGCCACATATTGATTCGACTTTCTCAAATCTGGCCGGTTTCACCAGTCAGTTGGAAGCCTCTAATATTGATGAAACGGTGGACCAATTAAGAATGACATTAAAAAGTACCAATGATTTATTGGATAGTCTGAATACAGGGAAAGGCTCTATGGGCAAACTTATGAACGATGAAGAGTTATACAATTCATTAAATGCTGTTAGTAATAATTTAAATCGTCTGCTTATCGATTTCAGACATAATCCGGGTCGATATGTTTCATTTTCGGCAGTTAATTTTGGAAGAAAGGTGGTTGTCAGTGAAGGAGCTTACGGTGTAGGAGGAATTGTTTATGAAGTTCAAATTAAGTCATCAAAACAACCACTCGAAATAGGTACCACAATACTTAATGGAAAGTATCAAGTGTATGAAGATTATCGCGATTCTCGATATGTTTATACATTGGGTCAAACTGTTAATTTTGACGAAGCTTCAAAAATATTAGACGAAGCTAAAGAAATCTATGACGAATCAATACTTGTTGCACTTAAAGATGGAGTGCCAATTAGCCTGAAAAAAGCCCGTCGCCAGAGTAATTAAAAAATTACAAATATGTTAATAATTAGGGCCGTTAAATTTTTTTGAAAAAAAATCAAAGGTACTCTGAAAAATATCCAAAAGGTTTAAAAACAGGGCATTTCATGTATTAACTTAAAGTTAAGGCTGTGTTTTAATGTGCAGGTAATCAGTAATTTGCTACTATTATATTTAAATGCTTGATTTCTAGATATCAAATCGTCTTTGGTATTTTGTCAAGTCTTTTTAAGTTTTTTTTTCATTTTTTTTTTCACAAATTTTGTTTTCGCATTTAAGGTAGTTAGCAAACATAATACGTGAAAGGAAACAGAAAGAATGGAAGTCGATTACAAAAGAATTTGGGGTAATTGTTTAAATGTAATCAAAGACAATATACCACAGATTAGTTACCAAACCTGGTTCGAACCAATTGAACCTGTAAAAATTGAGAAGGATGTATTAACCATACAAGTTCCGAGCCTTTTCTTTTATGAGTACCTGGAAGAGCAGTACATTGATTTATTGAGTAAAACCTTAAGGAAAGAATTAGGTGCAAATGCGAAGCTGGAATATAATGTCGTGATGGATAACGCGCATGTAGCTAACCAACGACCTTACACACTGAGTTTTCCGACAAGCAATAAAACAGACCTACGTAATCGACCTGTTAATGTTGCTAATCAGGAAAAACCTGATATTCGAAATCCTTTTGTAATTCCTGGTATTAAGAGATTGAGTGTAGATCCTCAATTGAATGGTGACTATAACTTCGAAAATTTTGTTGAAGGAGAATGCAACCGATTAGCCAGAAGCGCGAGTTTGGCTGTTGCTAAAAATCCTGGTAAAACGGCTTTTAACCCTCTATTCTTATATGGTAATTCAGGTTTAGGTAAAACTCACTTAGCGCAATCAATTGGGATTGAAGTAAAGAGAAATATGCCTGAGAAAACTGTTTTGTATGTGAATGCCAATAAATTCCAAACACAGTTCACCGATTCTGTTAGGAATAATTCGCAAAACGATTTTCTTAACTTTTACCAAATGATTGATGTATTGATTATTGATGATGTACAGGAATTTGCTGGTAAAACTAAAACTCAGAATACTTTCTTTCACATTTTTAATCATCTACACCAATCAGGAAAACAGTTAATACTAACATGTGATAAAGCTCCTGTTGAATTGCAGGGGATGGAAGATCGGTTGTTATCAAGATTTAAATGGGGATTGGCGGCTGACTTGCAAATTCCTGATTTTGAAACGCGTGTTTCTATCCTGAATAAGAAGATTTACAAGGATGGTTTGAATGTGCCAGAAGAAGTTGTTTATTACATTGCTAGTAATGTCGTAAATAATGTCAGGGAGTTGGAAGGAGCGTTGATTTCTTTGTTGGCTCAGGCAACGCTTAATAAGAAGGAAATAACTTTTGAGACGGCTAAACAGATAATTGATAAGCTTGTAAAGAAAACAACAAAGGAAATATCGATTGATTCCATTTCGCAAACGGTTTGTGATTACTTTGGTCTTGAATTGGATATTTTGCAGTCAAAGACAAGGAAGCGTGAGATTGTTCAAGCACGTCAGATTGCAATGTTCTTTAGCAAAGGTCTGACTAACTCTTCATTGTCAACGATTGGTGCTAAAATTGGGAAAAAAGACCATGCTACAGTTTTACACGCCTGCAAGGCCATTAATAACCTTATAGAAACAGATAAAGATTTCAAAGGTCAAATAAAGGAAATTGAAGCGCAGCTTAAATCGTAAAGAATATTTAAGTTCTACAACATAAAGACACCCGAATTTCGGGTGTCTTTTTTTTATACTTTTGGATGTAATTTCAGATTTGAAACTTATTAAATCCAATTTCATCAAAAAATATCAAAAATGAATAAATTACTTAGCTTGATGTTAGCAGTTTTAGTGCTGGCATCCGGATGTCAAACCACGACCAAAGAAAACATGAATCCTTTTTTTAGCGTTTATGAAACACAGTATCAAACACCTCCGTTTGATTTAATTGAAATTGAGCATTACATGCCAGCCTTCGAAAAAGGCATGCAAGAGCAGGTAAAGGAGATTGATGCTATTGTTAGCAATAAAGAAGAAGCAACTTTTGAAAATACAATTTTGGCTCTAGACAAGTCAGGTGAGTTATTAGATAAGGTAAGTTCAGTATTCTTTAATATTCAGAGTACGGATAATAATGATGAAATTCAGGAAGTTGCACGTACTATAACGCCTCAGTTGACAAAACATTCCGATAACATTTCGATGAATATGGGATTGTTTAACAAGGTCAAAGCAGTTTACGAGCAGCGTGAAGAGCTGAATCTGACAAAAGCACAAAAACGTGCAACTGAAAAATATTACAATGACTTTGTGAGAAACGGCGCTGAATTGTCTGGAGACGAGCAAGCTCAACTAAAAAAATATAACGAAGAGCTTTCCAACCTGCAATTGGAGTTCAGTGAAAATCAATTAGCTGAAACAAACAAAAATTTTAAGTTAGTAATCGATAATAAGGATGATTTGGCTGGCTTGCCGGAAGGTGTTATCAGTGGTGCTGCCGAAGCTGCTAGTGCCAATGGAATGGAAGGCAAGTGGGTATTTACATTACAAAAGCCAAGCTTAATCCCATTCTTACAGTATGCTGATAATCGTGACTTAAGGGAAAAGATCTATCGTGGTTATTTTATGCGTGGTAACAATGATAATGAATTCGATAATAAAGACATTATTCGGAAAATTGCCATGATCAGAAGTCAACGGGTTAAGTTGCTGGGTTATGATACGCATGCCGATTATGCCATTGATGTTAACATGGCCAAAACGCCTGAAAATGTTGATGAGTTTTTAATGGGCTTATGGGCTCCCGCCAGTAAAGTTGCCAATGATGAGCTTAAGGAAATGCAGGCTATCATTGATAGAGAAGGTGGTAATTTCAAGCTTGAATCTTGGGATTGGTGGTATTACGCCGAAAAGTTACGTAAGGAAAAATACGATCTGGATGAATCAGAAATTACACCGTATTTCCAATTGGATAATGTACGTGATGGTATGTTCTGGGTGGCAAATAAGCTTTATGGAATTAATTTCAAGAAAACAACTAACATCCAGATTTATAATCCTGAAGTAGAAGTTTTTGAAGTGAACGAGGCCAATGGAGATTATATTGGGTTATTATATCTTGATTATCATCCACGCGATAGTAAGCGACCAGGAGCCTGGCAAACCAGTTTCAGAACTTCAATAACCCGTGACGGAAAGAAAACATCACCATTGGTGTCGGTTGTATGTAATTTTACCAAGCCAACAGGCGATATGCCAGCATTGTTAACTTTTGATGAAGTAAGTACCTTATTCCATGAGTTTGGCCACGCATTACATGCGTTATTTACAACTGGCGAATTTAAACGTACCGCAGGTGTTGTGCCACAGGATTACGTTGAATTACCATCGCAGATTATGGAAAACTGGGCTGCAGAACCACAGGTAATGCGTTATTATGCAAAGCATTATAAAACAGGTGAGGTAATTCCTGATAATTTAATTGAGAAAATTCAGAAGAGTGGTCATTTTAACCAGGGGTTTGCAACTGTTGAGTATTTGGCTGCATCCTTGCTTGATTTAAACTGGCACAATTTAAAAGCAGGAGATCAGGTTGATAATTCCTTAACTTTTGAAAAGAATGCAATGAATGAAATTGGATTGATTGATGAGATTATTCCAAGGTACCGCTCTACTTATTTTAGCCATATTTTTAGCAGTGATTATTATGCTGCCGGATACTATGTATATATTTGGGCAGCGGTGCTGGATTCTGACGCTTTTGATGCCTTTAAGCAAAGCGGTGATATCTTTAATAAGGAGTTAGCACAAAAGTTCCGTCAACACTGCTTATCTGAATGTGGTGACGACGAAGGCATGATTCAATACCAGAAGTTCAGAGGGCAGGAGCCATCTTTACAGCCATTGCTTTCTAAGCGTGGCTTAAACTAGTCATACCTGTAAATATTATTTGAGGGAGGAAGCTTTTATGCTGTCCTCCCTTCTTTTTTTCGAAGAAGCTACTAAAATAGTACATAGACGAAGTCAAAAATCCTGTTTGGAAGTAACTTACTATTGTTTGTCTTTCACTTAGTGCTGTGAAACTTTCACTAACAGTCGTGTAGCTTTCACTTACTTACGGGGAGCTTTCACTTACAACTGTGTAGCCTCAACTTACAGCTATGTGATTTCAACTTATAGCTGTGTGATATTAACTTACAACTGTGCGGACTCAACTTACTATTGTGTGGCCTTAACTTAATGTGGTTGAGTCTTAACCTAAAAATTTTGGAGTTGACTTAATGCTATTGAGTGCTAACTTAACGATGATTGACTTCAACTAAGTATAAAAAAGGTTCACTTAACACTCTTTGACTTTGAATGAGAATTGTGAATTCAGAATGGGTAAGAAAATTTACAGCAAATAAAGAAAAGCTACCGGGAATACAGAAAGAATGCATATAAGATAGTAGAAGTCTGAATGCCGATAACTTTTCCCATTAATCTTAATTTAAGAAGCATTAATCCACTCAATTATCTCCTGACTGTCAGGTTTTGTTTTTGGAGCGATAACTTTGTCTATCTGCCCGTTTTCGTTAATCAGGAATTTCTGAAAATTCCACTTCACTTTATGATCCCCGTGCTTGTTTAACTCTTCGGAAGTTAACCATTTATAAAGTGGATGAATATCATCGCCCTTAACCGAAATCTTTGACATCATGGGAAATGATACTCCGTAATTTTTCGTGCAAAAACTTTTAATCTCAGCGTCGGTTCCTGGTTCTTGTTTTAAAAAGTTGTTGGCAGGAAAACCAATAATTGTGAAGTTCTCACCACCATATAGTTCATAAACTTTTTGAAGCTGTTCGTATTGAGAGGTTAATCCACATTTGCTTGCAACATTAACTACCATTACTTTTTTTCCTTTAAGTTCAGATAAATCGAATTTATTACCATCAATTGTATTTACTTCAAAATCGTGGATAGAGTTTTGAGCGTTGATGTTGAAAGGAATAATCAATAAACCGAGTAATAAAAGTTTGAATAATTTCATGTGATTTAATTTATTTTCAATTTTTAGAATGTTGTACTGTTCAGGCAAGAATCTCATCGAAGGATTAACTAATTCGCTTATGTATCAATTGCGATAACGGTTTGTGTTAATGGTTAAAAGTTAACTTACTTTTTACACAATAAGGTAATGTGTTACTTAAATAAAAACACCTCAGCAACTATTTTGTTTATTTGCCGCCCCTGGTAAAGGGAACGAAGCGGACGGCCAGTAATTTTTTGCCTTTTATCTTGTTGTTTTTTTTGGTGTAAAGCATCAGATATTGTTGATTATTTTTTTCAACTGGCACAATCATCCGGCCTTCCTCGGCCAATTGATCAAACAGGGCTTCCGGTACTTTATTTGGTGCCGCAGTAATAATTACAGCATCATACGGCGCGTGGTTTTTCCAGCCATGATAACCATCTCCAATTTTGCAGGTTACATTATTATATCCATTTGCTTTTAATGTAGAATCAGCTTGTAACCCCAGTGGTTTAACAATTTCGATGGTGTAAACTTCTTTTGCAATTTCGGCCAGTACAGCAGCTTGATAACCCGATCCGGTGCCAATTTCCAAAACTTTATCGTCCTGATCGAGTTGAAGCTGTTCAGTCATATAAGCCACTATGAACGGTTGTGAAATGGTTTGGTTGTACCCTATAGGCAAAGGCCGGTCTTCGTATGCATATGTTTGAAGGAAATGAGGAACAAAAAGGTGCCTTTCAACTTTACTCATTGCCTGTAAGGTAAGCTGGCCTTTTATCCCACGGGCAATGAGTTGATTATTTACCATCTCCATCCGCATCGAATCAGGGTTTTGAATATTTATACACATCAATATATTTAAGAGTTGTACCAGCATGGGTTTATTCAATTTGCGGATTTGTGTTATCAGGAATTGATATATGACTCTGCACAATCAACCAGCGCCCATCTCTTTTTTCCATCACACCGGTATGTCTGAAACCTTCTATTCTGAATGGTTCCCCTTTGGTTTCGAAACAGGTATCCAGAAGCTGCGAGTACCAAGCTACATCATTGCTCTTTCCGATTTGTATTCGTGTATCTTTTGAGGCAACCGTATAGTCTGGTTTATTGTTAATAGCTGTCCCCATCCATTCGTAAAAGGAAGACCAGCCATACCATATTTCATCCAGATCGGTACCAATATTAACTGTATTTTCATCCTGAGCAAAACAGTCGGAAAAAGCTTCAAGGTTTCCGGCTTCCTGTGATTGGATCAAAATATCCAATACTTGCATGATAGGAGCTGTTTTTTGATCGATACTAAAGCTGCTAATCGTTTCCATGGTGTAAAGTTTTAGGTGTACAACAATAAAATATGTTACTTTATCTATGTATATTAAAGTTAGCCAATACATAAAATGATGTCAATACAATGCCTGTGTGCATTGTGCTGATTCGTTTTTCTTACCTTTGCAATCCGTCTGCTTATTTTTAATTATGAATAGATATTTTATCGAACTGGCCTATAATGGCACACGATTTCATGGTTGGCAAATACAACCAAATGCTATTAGTGTTCAGGAGGTGCTAAACGATGCATTACTTAAAGCTCTTCGCCAGGAAATTAATGTTGTTGGTTGTGGCAGGACAGATACTGGTGTTCATGCTTCTTATTTTGTTGCGCATTTTGACAGCGTTACCAAGGTGGAAGATCCAATTCATTTGGCTTTTAAATTAAACCGGATTATTGGTAATGATATTGTTGTCTATTCAATTAAGGAAGTGTCTGATGATGCACATTCCAGATTTCATGCTATCTCGCGCACTTATCATTATTACCTGAAATCGATGAAGAATCCGTTTTTGAAAGATTTTAGTTTTCGTCCTTTTTACCAGTTTGATATTGAGAAGATGAATGAGGCGGCTAAATTGCTTTTTGATTATAGTGACTTTACCAGCTTTAGTAAACTGCATACAGACACAAAAACGAACAATTGTAAAATAATCAAAGCACAATGGATTGAGCAAAATGATGGGACAGTGTTTGTTGTTCAGGCCGATCGTTTTTTACGGAATATGGTTCGTGCAATTGTTGGAACTTTACTGGAGGTAGGGCGAGGGAAAATGGATATCTATCAGTTTAAAAGTGTTATTGAAAAAAAGGATAGAAGTGAAGCTGGCACTTCAGTACCAGCCCAAGCTCTTTTTCTGGTCGATGTTGAATATCCTGAAGATGTCTTTGAACCGATGGCAAAACAGGTTCCGCCATTTCAATAACTTACGAATTCCAGATTTCCCAGGCAGCTTCTGCTTGCAGGTGCAACATCTCCAGACCGTTTTTAGCAGCAGCGCCCTGATCGATACCCTTTTGCATAAATAGGGTAGTTTCAGGATTATAAGTTAAATCATAAAGCAGATGATTTTCGGATAACAACTCATAAGGAATATCCGGGCAGGTATCTATTTTAGGAAACATGCCTAAAGGAGTGCAATTAACTAAAACAGTGTATTCTTTCAGAACATTCTTATCTAATTCCTGATAGTTGAAGTTATTATTTGTTTTGGTTCTGGATACGTATTTAAAATCAATCTGCATCAACCTGAATGCCTCAGCTACAGCTTTGGCAGCTCCACCTGTTCCTAAAATTAAGGCTTTCTGATGCGACTCTCTCAGCAGTGGCTTAATAGAATTAGAAAAGCCGATTAAATCCGTATTATACCCAATTAATTTTGGTTTTTTTTGATCCCAGTTAACTTTAATAGCATTGCAAGCTCCAACCGACCTAGCACTATCATCCAATTCATCGAGATATTCAAAAACAATTTCTTTGTGAGGAATGGTGACACTGAAGCCGGCAATATAGGCGTGTTGTTTTAAAACTTCAGGTAGCTCTTCAATATTTTCCATCTCAAAGTTGAGATATCTGGCATCAATATCTTCATCTTTAAACTTTTGGGTAAAATATTTTTGTGAGAATGATTGTGCCAGAGGATAACCAATTAAACCAAATGTTCTCATGCCTTATTTTTTTTCTTAGATGCTAATAACTCAGTTGCAGTAATGCTTACTATCCCCAAAATAATAAAAAGAGCAGCAAAATAAAACTCCTGGTTGAATTCGGGCAGATAATAATCAAAGTCAACTGTCTTGATTTTATTACCAAACTGTTTTGTTATTTCATCTTTCCATGGCCATAATATGCCTAAAGAGCCAGCTATAAAACCAGTTAATAATGCAATCGTTTGATTGTGATATTTCTTTAATAACCATGATAGAAAATGAGAAAAGGCAACTAGACCAGCAATGGCACCTATGGCTACCGGCAACAGGATTTTTACATCCATATTGTTTATAGCATCAATCATGACTAACTGGTAATTCCCAAGTAAAATAAGTACAAATGAGCCAGAAAGTCCTGGAAGAATCATGCTGCAGATTGCTACCACACCGCATAAAATAAGATATAAGAATGAGTCATCCTGACTGGCAGGTGTCAATATTGAAATGGACAAGGCTATTCCTGTTCCGATGATGGCACTAATAATGGATGAAGTTCCCCACTTATTTACCGTTTTGCCAACAAAATAGACTGAGGCTAACACCAAGCCAAAAAAATAGGCCCATATATAAATAGGATAATTTTCAAATAGGTACTCAAATAATTTTGCCAGGCTTACAACTGCTAATCCGATTCCCGCAAAAAGAGCTATTAAAAAATATAGATCAATGTGTTTAGCCAGTCCTTTAAAGTCCTTTTTAATCAGCAATTGAATGGCGGTTCCGTTAAAGGATTTAATAGCATTGATTAAGCGTTCGAATATATTGGTAATTAAGGCAATTGTGCCGCCGGATACTCCTGGAATAACATTGGCAGCACCCATTGCTGCGCCTTTAACTGCAATTTTAACGTAAGAAATTACGGAATTATTCATTCGTGTTTTGTTCTATATGTTGTTGAATTATTTTCATGATTTCTTGGTCCGCAAGAAAATCAGGATAATCTTCTTTAATGTCGGTATAAATGTTAGGATCAATTTTAATGGCTGAGGAAAATGCTTTTAAAGCTTCTTTCTTATCCTTAAGAAAATGATAATGACCAATTGCAGTCACATACCAAACAGCAGCAACCTCCGGATACCTCAATGTAATTTCAGAAGTATAATTTGCTATATCGAAGTTTTCAGAAAGTAGCATTTTAAGCTTAAGTAATTCTATCCAACCGGTCAGCTCATTAGGATCGAGATTAAGACCATTTTCAAGACTTCGGACAGCATCATCAACTTTATCCAACTCAAAAAGACCTCGGGCATGAGCAAACCAATAATCCGCGTTTAACGGATTTATGGAAATAGCTTCGTCAATTGCCTGAATACCACCCGCAAAATTATCGGTTTCCATCAGTGTTGTACCAAGTCCATACCAGGCATCTGCCAATTTAGGTGCTTGCTTAATGGTTAATTGATAAAAACGGATTGCCAGATTATAATTGCCTAATTGTTCCCAGCAATCACCAAGATACTGATAGGTTAATGTCTTATCATTAGTAAAAGTAATGTGTCCAATATAAGCGTCAACAGCCTCTTTGAAATGGCCAGATTGTACCAGGCTATTGCCTTTATTAAAGTAGGCTTCTTCGTGAGAAGGATTAATAGCAAGCGTATAATCATAAGCTTTACACGCTTCTGTGTAGTTACCTGTTTTGTTATGGATTATACCAAGGTTATACCAACCATTTTCCGAAAATGGATTGACATCTAAAAGACGATTGTAAGCACTTATGCTCTTTTCGTATTCAAGAATTTTATCCAATGAGAATGCATATTCAAACAAAGCATTTTCATTGTTTGGTTTTATCTGAAGAAGTAGCTCGAGATATTTTATCGATTCAAGATAAAGCTCGTATTGATTGAGATTGTAACTGATCTCCAGTAATACATCTTCTTTATCCTCGAAAGCAACCCGGACAGCATTATCAAAATGAACAATTGCCTGTTGATGTTCACTTTTCTGTAGCATGATCCATCCGAGTGTTAAAAAAACATCCGGATTACTACTTTCAATAGGTGCAACATTTTCAAGTATATGCTGAGCATCGGTTATTTCACCATTTTCCGCCAATAATAAAGCCTTCTTAACCAAAAGGCTTGATGATTGAGGGTGTTGGCTTAAACCAATATCCAGTATTTGCTCTGCTTGTGTAATTTTATTTTTTTCAAAATAGAAATCATAAATGTTTTCTATTTGATGCACGTCAAAATATTCGATTTTATCTGTGCTAATCATCTTCTCAAAACGCTCGATCGAATGTAGTGCCTCATCGTGGCTTGCGTGCAAGAAATCCTGCATATATTATCATTTAATGCTACAAAAATATTGTTTTTAATAGTATGACCAAGATTGCTTGTCAATTGTTATTAACAGATTTATTGACATTTCATTACTGTGAAGAAGATTGGAGACTGTTAAATGAAAATAAAAAAAGAGGCTGAACTCTTTGGGTCGGGTTGCAGCCTCCATGCCTGAAGAGAAATTGCACCTTTATCGCCAAAACACTAGAAACCGTGTTGGTGAATGTCCTTCAGGCGATCGCCTGGATTTTTAATGAAGAAACTAATGAGTTTGACCTCATTATTATAGTGTAGAAAGAAATCGCCATTTTCTTGTGAGTGTTTCATCTTCATTATCCTGGGCAATAAGTTAGGTTTGTATTGCTTTTTTGCGCTATTAGCATTACACGATTGTCGTTACAATCAATGTTTGATTATCAATGCTTGTGCCATAAATTGTAACTGGTACAAAAACAAGTTGATAAGGTAAATAGTGCTGGAAGCTGACTTTTGACATACTGTTCGGTTTCGTGATTTTGACTGTTCGATATCGAACGGCTTTATTTGATCTGTGAACCAATAATAAGCAATCCAATCCCAATAAGTATACCAGCAAGGAATATTCCTTTTTTTACAATGTTCTTCTCTTTAAAAACGATTGCACCTATAGCAAAAGCAATAATGACACCGCCACGTCTTATGGCAGATATTACGGAAATAAGGGCATCATCTTGACTGACAGCACTGAAATAGATAAAATCTGCAATTACTAAGCTTAAACCAATTAGCGGAATACTCCATCTAAACTCAAATTGTGTGCTGGACTTACGTTTGGGCCACCACAATAGTAATATAATTGGCACCATAAGGCATGCCTGATAGATTGAAAACCAACATTGAACGGCCAGGCGATTCACTCTATGTAATAAATACTTATCGTATAATCCGCTTGCAGCACCCCATAAAGTTGCAAAAATTATAAACCATACCCACTTGTTAGATCTGAATTGAATGCCTTCGGCTTTGCCTGTGGTCGAAAACAAATAGAAGAATAGTAATGTAACGATGATGCCTATCCATTGAATGTAATTGAGCTGTTCCGAAAATATTACAATAGCACCTAAAAGCGTCCATAAAGGACCACTAGATCTAATGGGTGTTACAATAGTTATTGGTAGGTTTTTGAGGGCAAAGAATGAAAATATCCAGGAACCTAGTACTATTATTGATTTGATGATAATTTGAAAATGTTCTTTGAGTGTTATGGGCGGGATGTATAGATAGTGATGTGACGGTAAAACTTTGAATTGCGATAGAAATAGTAAAGGAATAAATAGTGCTGCAGATGTACTAATGCTGATCATGAGAACTGGCAGAACAGCATTATTATTCAACGACATTTTCTTAAATACATCATAAATTCCCAGAATCAGTGCTGAGATAAGCGCCAGATAAAACCACATACTTGATAAAAACCGGACAAAGCTATTAAAGTTATTTTATATGGATACTTGTTTTTTTAATTTGTGCCTTAACGTTATGTGCAGTGGTTTGATTTGTAATTGCTTAGTTGAATCAATATATTTATATAAAAATCATCGTTGTGGATTATGTTCTGATTAAACATGGTAAGATTATCGAGAATGGTGTTGTGCACCATAAAGATGTGTTAATTGGTAATGAGAAAATTATCGAATTAGGCGATAAAATTGAAAGGCCAGAACCTGAAACACCAGTTATTGATGCAGGTGGAAAGTACTTATTGCCTGGAGCAGTTGATACCAATATCTTATTTAGTGATTTGATTAAGCAAGATGATTTGGCTCTTAAACGGTTTAATCAGGCACAGATTTTATGTGGTACTTCAACCGTTATCGAGCCGATTATTCCCCAAATATCATTCTCCTATAAGGAGGAATTGCATAGACGGAAAAATATGGAGTATGATATTAAGGCTGATTATGGTTTTCATTTGTCGATGAGTAATTGGGAGGTGTTAAATGCCGAGGACTTGGAGTTTTGTTATGCTCATGAGGGAATCGCTTCGTTTTACTTACGCTGGCCTGCAAAGAAAAGAGAGGTAAGCCATATACATTCACTCTTTAAGGCTGCTGCCAAATCTAATACTCCTGTTTTAATTGATATGCAAAAACCAGGTGATATTGAGAGTGGGCAGCCCGAAATGTCAAGAATTTATAATGAAACAATTACGAATCATCTCAGTCAGCTTAGAGCTGTTTTAGACAGTGCTATTGATGCCGGTTGTTTTGTCTGTGTACTAAATATATGCTTTAAAGAAGAACTTAATATAATTGAAAAGGTATCTAAATCAGGTCAGGTATATGCTGAAATATTATTCCCTTTTCATATAGCAAATTCGGATAAAATATTTGTGGGAAACAATTCGATATATTCAGGTTTTCCATTGGTGGATAAATTGAATTTATTATCAGAAGATGATATTTGGAGATGTTTAAAGAAAGATAATTTCTTTGTTTCCCGTCCGAGAATTAAACTCTCAGGGCAAGGGGTGTTGAGTGATAGTCAGGTGGATAACAGGCCCGATGAATATATACTTTTAAAAAACTTATTGTCGGTATTATATACCTGGGGAGTGACTGAAAATAATATCACCATGGCAGATCTTATTGAAGTGATTGCTGGAAGAACTTCCCGGTTTATGGGATTATATCCGCAAAAAGGCGTACTGCAAATTGGCAGCGATGCAGATATAGTGATCTGGAATCCCGATTATCGAAGAAATTTGTATTGTCACCTGCCAGGAGTAAACGAAGAAGGAGCCAAGCATTTTCCATTGGAAGGGCGTGTAGAATTTGTCTTTGTAAAGGGTTGTATGGTGTATAATGGCGAAAGCTTTAGTGTCGATAAAGTTAAAGGCCGGTATTTGTATCGCAGTCCTTACTATATAAAGGAAAGTGACAGTAATTAAAATCTTGAAAATGTATATATTTGGCAAGCCAAATTTTTATGAATGAATTATACTGATAATACCCAACAAGGAATTGACGGTCATGTGAAAAAAACAGGTAGTGATAACTTGTTTGATATTAATAGATTAATTCGTTTGATATTAAGGAACTGGTATTTGTTCGTTATATCTTTTCCAATTTGTGTTGGTAGTGTTTTACTTTATCACCGTTATACCGTACCGGTATACAAGGCTTCAGCTACTCTGTTGCTAAAAGGAAATGAGCAGAAAATGTCTTCGCAAGCTAGCCTGATGGAAGGGTTTGGATTATCACCGGAAGTTAGAAGTGTAGAAAATCAGACGTTTATTATTCGATCGCGAAAGATTACAAAGAAGGCCATTGATCGTCTTGATTTTGGTGTTTCGTATTATCAAAAAGGACGTTTTAAGGATACTGAATTATATAAGAATACGCCCTTTATTATTGAATTTGATTCGATTCACCCACAATTATTAAACGTTCCTATTGAGTTGACTTTTAGTTCTAATGGAGATATTGAAGTTAATGTAAGTTGTGAAAGTGGATATCTCCATAACTTTAAGGATGAACGCTTTGCCGGAAGCATTGGTAATTTACAAATAAATAAGGTAATTAAAGAAGGTGAGTGGTTAATTGAAAAGCCGTTATCATTTAAAGTTAAGCGCAATGATTTGGCTGCTCTGACGCCAGATGCTTCTTATTATTTTATTTTTAAATCACATAGTCAGATAGCATCAGAGTATAGAGCCGGTTTAGGAGTAAGTTCTCATAGCGAAGGATCAAGTATCCTATTTATTTCATCAGTTGGATCAAACAGAGGAAAGATAGTAAGATTTCTTGATGAGTTATGCGATGTTATAATGGAGCATAACCTGGAGCGGAAAAATGATATGGCTACAAGGTCAATCTCATTTATTGAGTCGCAATTAAAAACCATCTCAGATACGCTTGATAAGGTTCAGGATCAAATGTCTTCCTATCGAAAAACCAATCGCTTTATGGGTCCTTCAGAATTTTCTAAGAGGTTAGCGGAAAAATATTATGAGGCGGAAAGTGAGTTGAAGTTGTTAAACATGCAAATTAGTTATTATGAATATTTGCAGGAGAATCTTGATGTTTCAGGAGATTTTGAACAGTATTTACTTCCGGCGGTAGACAATGAAAACACTGCGTTGGTTAATGAATTAGTGATGCAGTTAATTGACTTACAAAAGGAAGCTGAAATGATTCAGGTTACGGCCTCATCAGACAATCAATATTTGCAAACATTAAATAATAGGGTTGAGATAACCGGTGATTTATTAAATAAAGCCATTAACCAGGTCATTAAGAATTTTAACCTTCAAAAGAATAAGGTTGAAGTTGAACTGGATGCGATATTGAAGGATATGGATAAATTACCGGAATTGGAAAGAGATTATTTAGTTATAGATAGAACATATAAACTTAATGATGCTATCTATACCTTTTTGCTTCAAAAACATTCTGAAACCCAAATTACAAAAGCCAGTAATATTCCGGATAATGAAATAATAGATAATGCATCGATAGTAGCCTTGGTGTCTCCAAATAAAACGAGTGATTACAAAAAGGGGTTAATATTGGCTTTGTTGATACCAGCCGTTTTTATTGGTTTAAAAGAGTTTCTCAATACCAAAGTGCGTAATAAAGAGGACTTAAACATTTTGATACCAAAGGTGCCGTTAATTGGTACAGTGGTTCATAGTAAAGTGGATGTTGAGAATGTAATTAATGAACATCCGAATTCAATTATCAGTGAATCTTTCCGTTCGATAAGGACAAAGCTTAAATTTATGGCCGGAGCTGATAAGTTACAGGTGATTACATTAACAAGCTCGAACACAGGAGAGGGAAAAACCTTTTGTGCTCAAAATATAGCATCTGTGTTTGCTATATCAGGAAAAAAGACCGTGTTAGTTGGGTTTGATATGCGTAAACCTCGATTGTCAACCTTGTTTGATCTGCAAAACAAAGATGGTCTTTCCAGTTATTTTATAGGTCAGGTTCAGATTGAAGATATTATATATTCGACACCATATGAGCATGTTAGTGCAATTCCAGCGGGGCCAATCCCTCCAAATCCGAGTGAATTGATTGTTGGTGAAAAAACAGAGCAGCTTTATAGTTATCTTCGAAGTAATTTTGACATTATTGTGGTAGATTCTCCTCCTATTGGACTTGTTGCTGATGCCAGGTTGTTAATGCATCATTCCGATTGCAATCTGTTTGTCGTTCGCGCAAATTACTCTTCGAAAGATCATATGCAGCAAACTGTAGACAATTTAATTAGTGAAAATGTTAACAGTTTAGGGGTCGTTCTTAATGATGTTTCGGCTAACGATACGGAATACGGCTATTATTCATCAGAATATTATGGAGTCAATAATAAATCTTAATTAGATCATTTCTGGACGAACTGAACAACTTTACTGACATTTTTAACGAATAAAGCATAAAATCCGCCAACATTATTCAATCTTAATGCCCGATAATCTTCTTTCGATTTTTGAATGATATTGTTGATCGAGTTATTGCTTACTCCACCCAAACGCATATTTATCAAAGTTTGGTCTAAGAAAAGACTCTTGGTATCCGCATTAGAGAATACGCGAAGCATGTAATCGTAATCAGCGGCAATTTTATAATTGGTATTAAACAAGCCAAGTTTGTCAATATGATCTTTCCGAAGATAGACTGTTGGATGTGGTGGCATCCATCCTCGCTTAAGTAATTTTTTTGTGAATTTCTGACTCTTCCAATAGCGTACAGTTTGGTGTGGATACTCTTCCCGGACGTAATTAAGGTTGCCATAGAGACAATTGTATTCAGAATTATTAACTTGGCTGATAATGGTTTCGATAATGGTGTTGTCAAAAAACAAATCATCAGCATGCAAAAAGCCAACCCATTCTCCCGTTGCTAAATTAAGGCCTTTGTTCATCGCATCATAAATACCAGTATCTTTTTCGCTAATCCAATTATCAATCAGATGTTCATTGTCTTTTATAATTTGTATTGTACTATCTGTTGACTGTCCATCGACAATGATGTATTCAATAAATTCTCTTGCCGTTTGATTATTTACACTTGTGATGGTATCAAGTAATGTTTTCTCACAGTTGTAGGTAATTGTGATAATCGATATTTTTTTCATCTATGATTGGGTGTTCTAATCAAAATAATACAACTGAATATCCTTCTTTAATTGTTCTTTGGCTTTCTGAATATAAAAAGAGGTTTCATTTACGCCTTTCTCCAGTATTTTTTTAGAAAGCTCTAGTGAAGGTGCATTTGGATTTATCTCTGCGGCTGAGGTGTTGATAAGTTTGATAACTTCATCGCGAGATTTTGTAATTGCATCCCAGCTTTTAACAGGAAGATAAACCTGCATTGCAAAATTATGCTCAAACTCATGACGAATGGTGTTTAAAAGTTTTTTCTGAAGTTGCAGGCTCGTCATTCCAGGAGAGTTTTCTCTTAAAACAATTGCATCAGGATTGATGCGCTCCAATAATATAGTCAAACGTTCATATGCTTGAAGGCGTGTTGGAATCAATTCCTTAAAAGTACTATTGGCCAATTCAAGTTCTTTAAGTTTAAGGTTGTGTTTTAAAAACCATCTGAGGAGGATCAAGAGAGGCAACGCAACTAACAAGGTAATGCATAATAGCTTCAATATTTCTTCAAATTCAATCATATGTGTGAAATTTAGCAGCTCGTTGTTTAAATCTGTTAAATTGTAAAATAATAATTCACAACAATTAGTGGGTAAAAGTAGTTAATTTGATTGTTAAGAAACTGCAATTGTTTTTATGTGTAAGAAAAAAACAATAAATAATTAAAATGTATCTGGGATTGAGTGTTGGTCGCTTATAAATTTTAACTAATTTTGTTCCTAATCGATTGCAAGATATAAAATGTTTTGCATTGGGTTGAAATGAAAGAAAAATAAGTCAAAATAAGTAAAAGGAGAGTTTTTTGATGAGTACAGATGTTGTTTCAAACAGAATTAAGTCATTGTCAGAGTCGCAGACTATTCAGATGAACCAAAAAAGCAGAGAGCTGCAGGAGAGTGGTGTAGATGTGATTAACTTAACTCTTGGAGAACCTGATTTTAATACACCTCAACATATTAAGGATGCAGCTGTCAAAGCAATTAACAACAATCTGTCGCATTATCCTCCTGTAGCTGGGTTCCCAGATCTGAAAAAAGCAATCGTTGATAAATTATCTACAGATAATGGTTTAGATTATAGACCTGACCAGATTGTTGTTTCGGCTGGAGCCAAACACAGTTTAGCCAATGTTTTACAATGTATTATTGATAAAGAAGAAGAGGTAATAATTCCTGCTCCTTATTGGGTGAGTTATATCGAATTAGTGAAGCTGGCTGAAGGTACACCTGTAATAATAGATGCAGGCGTTGAAACAAAGTTCAAGATTACGGCTGAACAGTTGGAAAAAAGCATTACACCAAATACAAAGGCAATTTTATTTAACTCTCCTTCAAACCCAACAGGTAGTGTATACTCTTATGATGAGTTAAAGGCCATTGCTGAAGTACTGGAAAGACACCCTCATGTTTATATTATTTCTGATGAGATATATGAAAAGATAAACTTCGTCGGAAAACATGTTGGCTTGGCTGAATTTTCACCTTTAAAAGATCGAACCATTGTGATCAATGGAGCATCCAAGGGCTATGCAATGACAGGGTGGAGAATAGGATATATTGCTGCACCTGCGCCTATAGCGAAAGCAGTAACAAAGTTACAAGGTCAATTTACTTCGGGTGTTTGTTCAATTGCTCAGGCAGCATCAATTCAGGCTTTTGCTGGAGATCAACAATGTGTTGAGGATATGCGGGTCGCATTTAGTAAACGTCGTGATCTGGTATTGGATTTAGTTAAGGATATCGATGGATTTAAAGTCGCGGTACCAGAGGGTGCATTCTATATTTTTCCGGATATCAGTTCGTATTTTGGTAAAAGTAATGGTGATGTAACGATTAACACATCCATGGATATGAGTATGTATTTACTGGAGAAAGCTCATGTGGCATCAGTTCCAGGAAGTGCTTTTGGAAGTAACAATTGCGTACGTTTCTCATATGCGGCTGCGGATGACTTACTAATAAAGGCCTTTAATCGTGTAAAGGAAGCTCTGTCTAAGCTTCACTAGTTAGCTTGTTAATAATTATTGGTTTTATATCCCGCAAAAAAATTGTTTCTTTGGTTGGTATATCTAATTTACCAACCATTGAATTATTATGAATAAACAACCAATTAAAAGCACGAATAACGAGGGGAATATAATTGAGTTTAAAAATGCATGTATCAGGCAACAGGAACACTTGATTCTGCAGGATGTGAACTTTACTATCCAGCCCGGTGAATTTGTTTATTTAATTGGAAAAGTTGGGAGTGGTAAGTCAAGTCTTCTCAAGACGATGTATAAAGAGTTACCTCTGGAGGAAGGATATGGATTCGTCGCCGGTTATCCACTTAAGACAATAAAAAACACTCAAGTCCCTTTATTGAGAAGAAAAATGGGGATTGTCTTTCAGGATTTTCAGTTGCTATCTGATAGAAGTGTTTACGACAATCTTTTTTTCGTATTAAAGGCAACTGGATGGAAAGATAAAAAAGACATGGACAAACGTATCAGAGATGTTTTGTCGCATGTTGATATGGTGCATAAGGGCTACAAAATGCCTCATCAACTTTCCGGCGGTGAACAACAACGAATTGGCATAGCGCGTGCACTGTTAAACTCGCCGGATTTAATTTTGGCCGATGAGCCAACCGGAAATCTGGATCCGGATACTTCTGATGACTTAATGCAACTACTTAAGAAGATTTGTTTGTCAGGTAATACTGTTATTATGGCAACACATAACTACAATCTTCTTAAGAAATTCCCGGGACGAACAATTCGTTGTGAGGATACTCGTTTATTCGAATCTAAGCAGGAAGAGATTGATTTTGATCTTCTTGATTAAAATTTTGTAGTTAAACTTGCTGCTTTCCGATCAATAACTCGTGAGTATGCTTTATCACTTATGCAGTTTTGTTATCTTTATCACCCTGTAACTTTTCAAAATAAAAAATGAATCGTTACGTTGTAATTGAAACAATCAATAACTTAAGGCCTTATCCAAATGATGAGAAAAATAGCTTTATTGCTTTTTGTCAGCCTGGTGCACTATTCTGTTGCACAACAATCGCTTAAATATGATTCGCCAAGTAAACTTTATGAAAGAGGTATGGAAATGTATCGCCTTGGAAAGTATGGTTTGGCTCGTATTAATTTCACAAAGTTTGTTGATGAGACTAAAGATGACAATTCATCTTTAGTGGCTGAGGCAGCGTACTTGTCACGCTTATGCGCTCAAAAATTAGAAAACGAAGATGTCCAATATTTATGGGAAAGCTATTTGAGCGAGTATCCTTATAGTAATCGTTTACATTATGCCAGAATGCATCTTGGCGATTACTTTAAAGATCAAAAAAAGTACAAGCAGGCTATCCGCTGGTATGATCGTGTAAAGGCAACATCGCTGGATGAAGACACCCAAGCTCATTATTATTTTTCTGCTGGATATTCGCATTTCATGTTAGAAGAATATGATAAGGCCTTAATGAAATTCAATCGAATACGTGGTAAAAGTGAAAAATATAATTCATCCGTTCAGTATTATTATGCACATATTCAATATGTAAAGGGTAATTATCAAACCGCTTTAGACGAGTTTAAAGCTTTAGAAAATGATAAGGGTTTTAAGAAAGTAATTCCTTTCTACATTGCACAAATCCTTTACCTTAAAGAAGATTATAAGGGAGCGATAAGCTATGCTGAACCAATGACGAATGAAGGTTCCAGAAAGCGACAAGCAGATATGAACCGTATAATTGCCGACTCTTATTATGCGCAGGAACAATACGCGAAATCAGCTCAATATTATAAGAAAGTGATCGAACTGACTGATGAGCCGTTAAGGGAGGATTATTATCATCTTGGATTTGCAAATTACTTCACTAAAAACTACGATGATGCTATTAAAGGCTTGTCAAAAGTTACATCAGCTGAAGATGTAATGGCACAAAACGCTTATTATCACTTGGGTGATTGTTATCTTAAGGTAAATGATAAAAAACGAGCTAGAGTTGCTTTTGAGGCTGCTTCGAAATTTGAATTTGATAAAACGATACAAGAGGATGCCTTCCTAAACTATATCAAGCTGAATTATGAATTATCATTCTCGCCGTTTAATGAAATAATAAATTCATTTATGCGCTTTATTGAATTATTCCCGCAAAGTGATAGGATTGATGAAGCATATGAATATTTAGGAAAGGCTTTCCTGACCACTAAAAACTACAGGGAAGCATTGGCTTCAATGGAGAAAATCCAAAGAAAAACAGGTGATGTATATCGCGCTATTCAGAGGGTGGCTTATTACAGAGGGTTGGAACTGTTTACCGATCTGAATTTTAGGGAAGCAATTGAGTTTTTTGATTATAGCCTGAAATATGGAGAATATGATAAAACACTAAAGATCGGTGCTTATTATTGGCGCGGTGAAGCATATTATAGAAGTCAAAATTTCCAAAAAGCTATTCTGGATTTTAGAGAATTTATTTATCAGCCGGGTTCTTATGAAATGAAGGAGTTCCCAATAGCTCACTACAATATTGCCTATTCTTATTTTAAGCAAAAAGAGTACACTGAAGCTCAAAGCTGGTTTAGAAAGTATATTAAACTAAGCGATAAGAGAGATCGGGCAATGTTGGGAGATGCCTACAACCGCACAGGCGATTGTTTTTATGTGGAACGACAGTTTACTCAAGCCATTAAGTATTATGAATTGGCATCTTCCATACCAGAAAGTTCTCCCG